>CAJPML010000048.1 GCA_905371725.1 Leptotrichia sp. oral taxon 215 | reverse complement strand
AATAAAGATGATTTTGGAAAAGATAAAAATAAAGTTTATTTGTTTGGTCTTGAATTAAAAGGTGTAAAACCTGAAAAATTTCAAGTTATGAAAGAGCCAATAACGGAAAAAATTATATATGTTCGAGATGAAAATAATTTATTTGTAATTTTTTATGATTATTTTTCAGGATTTAATTTTGTAAAGACTAAAAAATTTGAAAATATAGATTTTGAAACTCTTAAATGGAAATCAGCAAGAGAACTGGAAGATAAAAATGGAAAATATATTGTGAATGGCAGCGTAATTGATGAAGATAAAATAGAAATTAAATTTATAAAGAAATAGAAAAAAGGAGATAAAATGAAAAGAATACTTTTATTACTGACATTATTATGTATTATAAATTTAAATGCTTTAACAATGAAAGAAAAAATTCAGCAGGATTTGTCAAAAATTGGGGTGAAGCAGGAAATTATTGATGAAACTGTGAAATTGGATAAAGAAACTGGAGAGGGATTTATAACGAAAAACGAAGATGAAGAAGCATCAACAGAAAATGTGGGCAAATGGGAAAAAATTTATTTGAAGGATAAAAAAAATTATGTTGCTTTGGAACGACTTATAGAATCGTATTTTTTGACTGGAACAGAGAATGATCCTAAAAAAGAGAAATATATTTCAGAATATTTGAAAACAAATATTTCTGAAGATAGAAAAAATTTCTTTTTAGGAAAGAATTTTTGGATCAGTTCAAAAGAAAAAAAATATTTTGAAAAAGTTAAAAGTATTAGTAATAATCAGTATTATTTGAAAGTAATAGATTTTTTTGAGTATTTATCAAAGGAATCAAAAAATATAAATGAAGATGGAAATTCTAAGTTAATGAAACAGAAAATAGATGAAATAACACAAAAAATGGAGGAAATTGATAAAATACTCAATAGTAAAGAGTTGAGAGAAAAATACAGAATTTCTGATGAAGAGGCATATTCTGAGCAATTGAACTTTTTTTTGGCTGGTGGTATTCTAAAAGCAGTAGCAGGTGATACAGAAGGCATGGTCAATGATTTTATAAATAAAATTGCGAATAAACAAATTTCTAAGGAAGTGACGGAATATAATAAAAATAAAGAAATGATGACTGTTATGACAATTCAGATGGTAATGGCTTTGAAAGGATTTTTTGGAGAAATGTCAGAAAAAGAAATTACAAAACTTGAAAAATTGACAAAAAAACTTGAAGATACTGAAATGTTTAAAAGAATTATGGAAAATTCTGAAAAAGAGCAAACTATTGAAAGTGATATTCATTTAGAAGATAAAAGAAAAAAATTTGAATCACTTTCAGATGATGAACAAATAAAACAAATTGTTAGTTTAAAAAAATTTGATTATATTGAAGCAAGAATAGATGATAAGAGAAGATTTTTTAATTGGGGTTTTGAATGTAAAGGATTAAATTGTCAACTTACCTTTTTTGGGAAAAATAAAGATTTTGAGAAAAAAATTAAATTAAAAGATTTGAAAGAAAAAGAAAAAATCGTTAGAATGCTTATTTGGGGGAAAGAAGAAGACGAAGAAATTAAAGGAACTGATATTAAATCCAATAAATTTTACGTGTATGATGATGAAAATGAAGACAGAGTATTAACTGTTTTTGTAGGTCAAAATGCAAATTTAGATTTTTTTAAATTTGTAAATAAAATCTTGGGAGAAAATTATAAAAATATCGAAGCGAAATATGGTGGAAGCGATTAAAAATATTAAAACTCAAATAAATAAGTGAAAAATAGGAGAAAAAATGAAAAAAATATTTTTGTTACTGACATTATTATGCATTATAAATTTAAATCTAAATGCTTTAACAATGAAGGAAAAAATTCAGCAGGATTTATCAAAAGTTGGTGTGAAGCAGGAAATTATTGATGAAACTATTACTTTTGATAGGCTTTATGCAATGGATGATTCTGATTTACCACTTAATATAGAAGAAATAATAGGCATTTTTGAAAGAATTTATGAAAAAGATGAAAGAAATTATGTGGCTGCTAAAAAGGTTTTACAATTTCATGGAAGAGATATCAGTTATAGTATAAGAGAAGATTATGATGAAAAAATAAAAAATGTCGAAAATAAAGAAGAAAAAAAGCTGTATGAAGAAAAAAGGGAAACATTGAAAAAAGATCTTGCTACCTACAAAAAATATTATGATGCATTTATGAAATATAATCCATATGAACACGAAAAATTATTGACTTCATACGAATATTACACGATTATAAATAATGAGAAAAAAGCTGAAGAAATCAAGAAAATTATAAAAGAAAAGTATAAAAATACGATTATTGATAAAATGCTTCCTAATGATGAATTAAGAAATGGAATAACAAAGTACTATAATTTAGGCAGATTGGTAGAAAAAAAGGTAAATGATGAGTTAAAATTTATTGAAAATGATACAGCAAAAGAAAAATATCGAATATCAGATGAGGAAATTTATAACTTGCAGTTACAGTATTATATGACAAAAATTTGGACTTATTTATATTCTGCTGATACGAAAAAAGGGATTGAAATAGCGATTAATGAGCTTGATGGCATAAAAGCAGATGAAAATGCTAAAGAGTATAATTTCAGGCTTGAAAATGGAATAATGCACTGGCTTTTAATTATAAGCAGTGGCGATAAAAATTATGTAAAAAAACTTTTAAGTATGAAAATAGAAAAAAGAGCAAATAAAATGTATAAATGGGCTGATAATGAAGAAGATAGATTAAGAGAAAAATATCCTGAATTATTTTATGGAAAAAATAATAATAAAGAATAGGAGGATGAAATTGAAAATTAAGAAAGTTTTCTTGTTAAATATTGTAACGGCATTATTTCTTTTAATAAATTTTAGTGTAAATGCCCTGACTATGAGGGAAAAAATTCAGCAAGATTTATCAAAAATAGGACTAAATGATAAAATTATTTTAGAAACAGCGGATTTGTATATTGAATATTTTGAATCAGATTTTAGTATTTTAGATGAAGAAGTAAAAGATAAAATAGAAAAATTGCTAAAAAGAGATGAGAGAAATTTTTATTTATCAGAAATTTTACTTAACCATTATTCAATGTCAAAAGAACTTTCAGAAGATAAAAATAGTAAAAGAAATATTCAAAAATATTTTGATTTATATAAAAAATATAGTTTTTATGATTTTCTAAAATATTATTATGAAAATCTTTCTCCAAGTTATAATAAAAATATTTATGAAAAAATGAAGAAGGAATATTCAGGAACAATTTTTGAAAAAATTGCTAGAATTTGGGAAAAATCAGTGAAAAAAGAAATTGAAAAGACTGGACTAACAGAAGAAGAAAGCAGATTAATTGAAGAAATTTTTGCTGAAATTGATAAAAAGGAAATTCAGGAGCAATTTAGGCTAACAGAAGAAGAAGTTTTCAATTTAAAACTAGAAATACAGTTGGTAAAAATTGAAAATTATTTTTACAAAAAAGAATATGAAAAAGGAATTGACTACTATTTGAGTATAGCAAATGTGGAAAAGGAAAATTTAAAAAAGTATGCTTTGTTTAACCAGGAAGTGATGTGGTTAGTTGTGGCTTCGAATGTTGGAAATCTGGAAACATTTGAAAAGGCAAAAGAAAAAATAAATAAACTTGAAGCATTGGAAATATATAGAAAAATTAAATATTAACAGATGGTATGGTAATATAAAGTAGTAATTTCAATTATTAAAATAAAACGGAAGTGTGAAATGGCAACATATAATTTATTATTTAAAAATTTGGAAGAATTAAAAATAAAAGGTGTCGGAAAAACAAACATAAGCAAGTTTAATAAACTTGGAGTATTCACTTTGCATGATTTACTTTATTTTTTCCCGAGGGCCTATGAAGACAGGACAAATAGTAAAAACATTGCAGATATTCTGCCTGATGAGTTTGTCGCTGTAAGGGGAGTTATTGTAAATGTCACAACCCAGTATATAAAGGCTGGAAGGACAATGTTCAGAGCTATATTGAAGGATGATACTGGAATAATGGAATTAGTCTGGTTTAATAACAGATATATAAAAAGCTATATAAAAATAGGGGATGAGCTTCTTGTATACGGAAAAGCGAAAAAGTCTGCAAAATTTCAGATGGTAAATCCTGAATATAAGAAACTAGATGAAAACGGGCTTGTAGAGGGAAAAAGTGGAGAGCAGATACTGCCTATCTATCCTTCCACGGCTTCGCTGAGACAGGAATCAATAAGAAAAATAATAAATGATGCATTGCTTGACTATGGATATCTGCTGGAAGAAAATATTCCTGAAGAGCTTTTAAGAAAAGGAAAACTCCTTTCAAGAAAGGAGGCTATTTTAAATGTCCATTTTCCTGAAAGCTTTGAAAAAAAAGAAGAGGCAAAGAGAAGGTTTATGCTTGAGGAAATACTTCTTCTGGAAATGGGAATATTACAGAACAGGTTTGAAACAGACAAGGCAAATAATAATATTTATGAAGTAGAGGATAATAAAAAGCTTGTAAGTAAATTTATAGACAGTCTTGAATATGATCTGACAAAGGCTCAGAAAAGAGTTGTTGCAGAAATATATAAAGAACTTAAGGCCGGAAAAATAGTAAATAGGCTGATACAGGGTGATGTAGGTTCAGGGAAAACAATAGTTTCACTCATTATGTTACTGTATATGGCTGAAAACAGTTATCAGGGAGTTATAATGGCACCTACTGAAATTCTTGCCACTCAGCATTATCTTGGAATTGTGGATGAATTTATGAACCTTGATGTGAGGGTGGAGCTGCTGACAGGAAGTGTAAAAGGAAAAAAAAGGGAAAAACTTCTAGCAGAGATAGAAAATGGACTTGTGGATATTGTCATAGGAACACATGCCCTTATTGAAAATGACGTAATATTTAAAAATCTTGGACTGATTATAATAGATGAGCAGCACAGGTTTGGGGTAATACAGAGAAAGCTTCTCAGGGAAAAAGGGAGCCTTGCTAACCTTATTGTAATGAGTGCAACTCCGATTCCACGTTCGCTGGCACTTACAATATATGGAGATCTGGATATTTCGATTATTGATGAACTGCCTGCCGGAAGAATGCCCATAAAGACAAAGTGGATTAAGGATGAAACAGAAAGACAGAAAATGTATAATTTCATTGCAAAAAAGATTAAAGAAGGCAGACAGGCATATGTCGTTTCTCCACTTATTGAGGAAAGCGAAACCTTAAATGTGAAGTCAGCTCAGGAAACGTTTGAAGAGTACGGTAAAATATTTCCTGACAGGAGAATAGGGCTGATTCATGGAAAGCAGAATTATAAGGAAAAACAGGAAGTCATGAGAAAATTTAAAAACCATGAGTTTGATATACTGATTTCCACAACAGTAATCGAGGTGGGAGTCAATGTTCCAAACGCTTCAATAATGGTAATACGTGATGCCCAGAGATTTGGGCTTTCCTCACTTCATCAGCTTAGGGGAAGAGTGGGAAGAGGACAGTATCAGTCATACTGTTTTCTGGAATCAGAGACTGACAATGAGCTTTCTGCAAGGCGTCTGGAAGTGATGGAAAAGACTACCGATGGATTTAAAATAGCCGAGGAGGATCTGAAATTGAGAAATTCAGGTGAAATAATGGGAACACGTCAGAGCGGAGTTTCAGATATGGTACTGACAGATATTGTTAAAAATGTAAAGGAAATAAAATATGTACGTGATTATGTAGTAAAATACCTTGAACAGAATAACGGAAAAATAAAAAATGAATATCTGAGACTTGATATATATGAAAAGTTTCATAAAAAGGGAAAGATAGAAAACTAGAAAATTATTTTAAAAACTGGTGCTTTTAATAATTTATGCCGAAAAGATGAAATAATTTTTATTTAAAGGGAAAGGATTTTAATAGATGAGAAAATTAGTAAAAAGATATTTGGCAGAATCAGGACTGCTTTTGATAGGAATTCTCTGGGGACTGGGTTTTGTTTCTGTAAAGATTGGACTAAATGAAGGAATGAACAGGTTTTATCTTACAGGACTTAGATTTTTAGGGAGTTTTGTGTTATTGTCCATACTATTTAGAAAAAAAATAAGAAAAATTACAAAGGATGATTTAAAGGCCGGAATAGCACTTGGAATTATCCAGTATTTTGGATATATGTTTCAGACATATGGAGCGGAACACACAACAGTAGGAAAAAACGCCTTTTTTACAGCAATTAATGTAATAATAGTGCCTTATGTATTTTGGATGTTGAATAAGAAAAGGCCTGATATATTTTCTTTTTCTGCTTCAATTATTTGTCTGATTGGAGTAGGAGTAATGAGTCTTGACAGTAATTTAAACTTCACTCATCTTAATAAAGGAGATGTAGCAACAATCATATCGGCATTCTTTTTTGCACTGCAGGTAGGCTATACAGGATATTTTGGAAGAAAAGTTCATCCAATGAATCTGGTACTTTTACAGATGCTTGTTGGAGGTCTACTCTTTGCAATGACACAGCTTGTAACTTCAGGAATAAGCGAAGTGACTCCTCTATATGGAAAGACTTTGATAGCAATGATTTATGTAATAGTATTTTCTACAGCAATACCTATGCTGCTTCAGACATACTGTCAAAGATTGACAACTGCTACAAGGGCTTCCATACTGATGTCTACTGAATCAATGTTTGCACCTGTGTTTGCTTTCTTTATTTTAGGAGAAATGATGTCATTACGTGTTGCACTGGGAGCTGTTTTAATACTGTTTGCAGTAATTATTTCTGAAACGAAGTTGGGAATGGTAAAGGAAGAAAGTTTATAAATAGGTATTTAAATAAATGCATTAAAAAAGAACATGGTTTATAAAAACTTTTAAATTGCTATAAGTTTTCTGAACCATGTTCTTTTTATTGAAAATATATTTTTTAATCCATTATTAGCAACAGATTGTCTATTTTTTCTGTGATTTTTTCTTTTAGTTCATTTTCTTCAAAATAATCCAGAAGATATGTTCCACCTAAAATATTAAGATATATAATAATTTC
>CAJPML010000047.1 GCA_905371725.1 Leptotrichia sp. oral taxon 215 | reverse complement strand
TTTGTATAAAAAGAAAAACACACTTGCATAATATTCTTTTTTATTGTATATTTACTTTACAAGTTACTTATCTTATAGTAAAATACGAGTACAGTAAAAATTTATAGATAATATTAAAGAAAGGAACACTAATTAAATGAAAATAAAGGATATATTTGAGGAAAAGGAACATGTAATTTCATTTGAGATTTTTCCGCCAAATAAAAATTTTTCAGAAGAAAGGCTGAAGGAAGTTACAAGTGAGCTTATAAAACATAAACCTGATTTTATAAGTGTAACTTACGGGGCAGGAGGTACAACAAAATCAGGAACTATTGAAATGGCTTCCCATATAAAAAACAATTTAAAATCTGAAGTTTTAGCCCATCTGACATGTGTTGGAAGTAAAAAAACGGAAATTGACAGTTTCCTTGAAGAGGCAAAAAATCACAATATAAAAAATATAATGGCACTTAGGGGAGATATACCTCAAGGAAAAGATGAAACTATTTATGAGAAAGGTGATTACAGATATGCTTTAGACCTTGTAAGAGGGATAAGGGAATCTCATAAGGATATTTCCATAGGAGCTGCCTTTTATCCTGAAACTCATTATGAAAGCAATGATCTTGCAGATATCGTTCATTTAAAGAAAAAAGTGGATGAGGGAGTGGATTTTTTAGTATCTCAGGTATGTTTTGACAATAGAATGTTTATAAATTTCAGGGAAAAAGCAGAAAAACTAAATATTACGGTTCCTTTAGTTGCAGGTATTATGCCGGTTACAAATGCCGTTCAAATTAAAAGAATAGTTCAGTTATGTAAAAGCAGCATTCCTTCCGGTCTTGAAAAAATACTGGATAAATATGGAAGTAATCCTGAATCTATGAAAAAGGCAGGAATTATTTATGCGACTGAACAGATAATAGAACTGCTTTCATATGGAATCAGGGGAATACATCTTTATACAATGAATAAAACTGATACAACAGAAGAAATTATGAAAAATATTTCCTTCACAAGATAATTTTATTTAAAATTTAATAGAAAATAAATTGCTTTGACTAACTTAATAATTGACAAACAAAGAAATAAAATGTAAAATAGCCTAGATAAACATAATTTTTTATAGGAGGTCACAGTAACATGAAAATAGAAAAAACATTGAAAAAAGGACTACTTGTACTGGTAAGTGCAGCTTTGATGGGAATGACTCTATTTGCAGGAGAAACAAAAACATATCCTAAAGATGGAAAGGGAGACCAAATTTTAGGATATAAGAGTCTGGAAAATTCTTACGGAATTTCAACGAGTTTTGAAGGAAATACAGTTTATGTAAATAGAGGTGGAGCACCACTCGAACGTGTTTTTGGAGCTGGTGAAACAGAAACCGAAAAAGCCGAAGTAATGAAGAATAACAAGGTAATTATAAATGGTGGAGTTCTGGCAACAAATGGAGTATGGGAAAAGGATAAATCTGTAAGAGGTGGAAGTGTCTATGGAGCTGCAGGTCAGGCTACACTGATAAGTGATAATACAGTAATAATAAGAGGAAATTCTAATGTGCAGGGAAATGTCTATGGTGGATACAGCCATAGAGGATCTGTAATAAATAATAAAGTAATAATAGAAGGAACTCCAAAATTTGGAGCCGGAACTATATTATTTGGTGGAAGAGGAAGCCGTAATGTAAATCTTAAGGATGGAAAGGCTGCACCGTTTGATGTTATTACAGGAAATACTCTTGAAGTAAAAACTAAAAACATAATTGTAAAAGATGTTAAAAATTTTGAAAAACTGGTATTTGCTATAGCTATAAATCAGGTAAAATCAAATGATAAATTATTAGTGCTGACAAATACTGAAGGTGTGGAATTACAAAAACCTGAAATTGTAAAAGTATCAGGAAAAGCTCAAATATCTGATGAAGAAAAAAATAAAGACATAAATGTAAATATTGATGTTGTTCTTCAAGGAAAACCTTCAAAAAATATAAAAAATTTAAAAGTAGTTCTTGTAAATGCAGAAGGAGGACTTAAACTGGATAAGCTGCCTGAAGACATAAGCAGAACAGAAAAAGGTTATAAATATCAGGTTAAATTCCAGCAGGATGGAAAAAATCTATATGCTATAATAAATGCACAACTTGTAAAATAATATCATATAATAACTAATAGAAAATGATAATTTATTAAAAAAGAAGCTACTCAAATAATAGAAATTTGAACAGCTTCTTTTTAATATTTTTATAAATTTAAATGTAGTTTTAAATGTTGTTATGTTATTTAAGGAGTCCAATAAGGTCACTTAAAATAAAAGGAATAAATAACTGTTTATCACCAAAATCAGTTGCTTCATCCTGATTAAATATAAATACAATTGCATCATCTTCCAGATAAAACTTTTGCTTTTTACTTACACCTTCAAATTTTCTTTTTTTCTCATCAAGAGTAGTAATACCAAATTGTCTTATTCTGTCATTAACTGCATCATTTAATGAACTTTCAAAATTTTGAACAAAAATATCCTTCATTGTTATAACTTTACCATTTCTTGAATTAAAAGAAATTGCATGATTAGAAACAGTAGTCTCATTTGTAGCTTTATCCTTTTTTTCTACAGTGAAAAGGACACTTACAAAATTTTGATTATTTCCTGTTACAGAGTAAGTCGCTTTGTAGACAGCTTTTTTTGTTTCTTTAAAATCATTAATAAATCTTTCCATTTCCTTATTCATAGTTGTAGCAATTTTTCCTCCTACGAACATAGGATATTGAATATGTGAAGTTCCTAAAACCTTAGTTTTCGAAAGAGCTCTTACTGCATCTGGTGAAGTAGGAACAAAATTTTGAAAAGTAAATGTTGTGTCAGCTTTTGATGCCTTTGCCGTAAGTGTTGTGTTAAATACTGTTAATGTCAGTAAAACAAGTAATAATTTCTTCATTTATAAATCACCTCAAAAGTTTATTAGTTTATGTTACTTAATTATTATATACTAAAATTGTCAAATAATCAAATTGCTAATTGAAAAATTTTTATAGTTTATATATTTTTTATAGTTAAATATTAAAATCATAAATTAAATATATCATATTTCTAGAAAAAAAATGAAAAAATACTTTGGAATTAAAAATAATTTTAGAGAAAAATGCCTAAAATTAGAGTAATTATGAAATAATTACAAATAAAGAATAGTTTGAATAACAAAATATATACTTTTCAAACTAAATAAAAAAAGCTTCAAAGCTAATAAAATACTTGACTAGAGGGATTTAAAATTGTATTATTGTATAGTAAATAAAGATAGTTAAAAAAATATTTTAATAATAAATTTTTAGGAGGAACAATGGCTAAAGTGATGAAAACGATGGACGGAAGTCAGGCGGCAGCTCATGCAGCATATGCATTTACTGAAGTTGCTGGAATATATCCTATTACTCCTTCATCAAATATGGCAGAATTTGTAGATCAATGGGCTGCTTACGGTAAAACAAACTTATTTGGTGCACCGGTAAAAGTAGTGGAAATGCAGTCGGAAGCAGGTGCAGCAGGAACAGTTCATGGGTCATTACAGGCAGGAGCTTTAACAACAACATTTACTGCATCACAGGGATTGTTGCTTAAAATACCAAATATGTATAAAATCGCAGGGGAATTATTACCAGGAGTTATACATGTGTCTGCGAGAGCGATATCAGCACAGGCATTATCAATTTTCGGAGATCACCAGGATATTTATGCAGCAAGAATGACTGGATGGACAATGCTGGCGACAGGATCGGTACAGGAAGTAATGGATTTAGCTGGAGTTGCGCATTTGGCAGCAATCAAATCAAGAGTACCGGTATTACACTTCTTTGATGGATTCAGAACTTCACACGAAATAAACAAAGTAGAAGTAATGGATTATGAAGTATACGACAGATTATTAGACAGAAAAGCAGTTCAGGAATTCAGGGAAAGAGCAATAAATCCTGAAAGACCTGTGACAAGAGGAACAGCACAAAATGATGATATTTACTTCCAGGCAAGAGAAGCACAAAATAAATTTTACGATGCAGTACCTGATATAGTAAATGACTACATGAAGGAAATAAACAAAGTAACTGGAAGACACTATGCGCCATTTGTATATTACGGAGCAGAAGATGCTGAAAGAGTAATCGTAGCAATGGGATCAGTTACTGAAACAATTAAGGAAACAGTAGATTTCTTAGCTAAACAGGGAGTAAAAGTAGGACTTTTATCTGTTCACTTATACAGACCATTCTCTGAAAAATACTTCTTTGAAGTTATGCCTAAAACTGTAAAGAAAATAGCAGTATTAGACAGAACAAAAGAACCTGGAGCTTTAGGAGATCCTTTATATCTTGATGTAAAATCACTTTATTATGGAAAAGAAAATGCACCTATTATAGTTGCAGGAAGATACGGACTGTCTTCAAAAGACACTACTCCTGAACAGATGATAGCTGTTTATAAAAACTTGGCTCAACCTGAACCAAAAGACCACTTTACAGTAGGTATAGTAGATGACGTTACATTTACATCATTACCTCTTGAAGAAGAAATCTTTGCAGGAAATGAAGATTCAAAAGAATGTCTATTCTTCGGACTTGGATCTGACGGAACAGTAGGAGCAAATAAAAACTCAATAAAAATAATCGGAGATAAAACGAATTTATATGCTCAGGGATATTTTGCATATGACTCAAAGAAATCTGGAGGGGTAACAAGATCACACCTTAGATTTAGTAAAGATCCAATAAGATCTACTTACCTTGTTACAAAACCTAACTTTGTTGCATGTTCAGTTCCTGCATATATGGGAAAATATGACATGATTTCAGGATTAAGAGAAGGCGGAACATTCCTTCTTAACACAATCTGGGATAAAGATAAAGTTGTTGAAACTATACCAAATGAAATAAAAAGAGAACTTGCAAGAAAGAAAGCAAAATTCTTCATTATAAATGCAACAGAACTTGCAAAAGAAGTTGGACTTGGAAACAGAACAAATACAATAATGCAGTCGGCTTTCTTCTATTTGACACAGGTAATACCTTATGAAAAAGCTAAGGATTACATGAAAGACTATGCTGAAAAGACTTATGGAAGAAAAGGACATGATGTTGTTGAGAAAAACTGGGCTGCAGTAGATAAAGGAACTGAAGGGCTTGAAGAAATCGCTGTAGATCCTTCATGGGCAGATTTACCTGTAAATGAAGAAATTATAGAATCTAATAAACCGGAATTTGTAAAAAGAATAGCAGATCCTGTTAATGCAATAAAAGGATATGATTTACCTGTATCAGCATTTATAGGATATGAAGATGGTACATTTGAAAATGGTACAACACATTATGAAAAAAGAGGAATTGCAGTTGAAGTACCTGAATGGCAGCCTGATATGTGTATTCAATGTAACCAGTGTGCTTACGTATGTCCTCATGCGGTAATAAGACCATTCCTGATTGATGAAAAGGAAATGGCTGCAGCACCTGAAGGAATGCCTACAATAAAAGCTATTGGAAAAGGATTTGAAAATCTGCAGTTTAAGATACAGGTATCACCATTAGACTGTACAGGATGCGGATCATGTGTTAACGTGTGTCCGGCACCAAAAGGAAAAGCAATTGTAATGAAACCGATTGATTCACAATTGGAAAGAAAAGAAGATGTAAATACAGATTATCTGTTTAATAATGTTACATATAAAGATAAGATAATGGGTAAAGGAACTGTAAAAGGATCACAGTTTGCAAAACCATTGTTTGAATTCTCTGGAGCATGTGCGGGATGTGGAGAAACTCCTTATATCAAGCTTGTAACACAGCTGTTTGGGGAAAGAATGATTATTGCAAATGCTACAGGATGTTCTTCAATTTATGGAGGTTCGGCACCATCTACACCGTATACTACAAATTCATGTGGTGAAGGTCCGGCATGGGCGTCTTCATTATTTGAAGATAACGCAGAGTACGGATACGGAATGTATCAGGCCGTAAATACTGTAAGACAGAGAATAGCGAAAATAATGACTGAATGTGAAAGTGAAGTAGCACCAGAATTAGCCGACTTATTTGTTGAATGGAGAGAAAACATTAATGACGGTGAGAAAACGACTGAATTAAGAGATAAAATGATTCCTTTACTTGAAAAGGAAACAGGAGTAAAAGCAAAGGAAATTCTTGATCTGAAACAGTATCTTGTTAAAAAATCAATATGGATGTTCGGTGGAGATGGATGGGCATACGATATTGGTTATGGAGGACTTGATCATGTGTTAGCATCAGGAGACGATGTAAATATACTTGTACTTGATACGGAAGTTTACTCAAATACAGGTGGACAGGCATCTAAATCTTCACCTGCAGGGTCAGTTGCAAAATTTGCTTCTGCCGGAAAACCGGTTAAGAAAAAAGACTTGGCAGCAATTTCTATGACATATGGAAATATCTATGTTGCAAGAATTTCAATGGGAGCTAACCAGAACCAGGCATTGAAGGCAATAAGAGAAGCTGAAGCTTATCCAGGACCTTCAATAATAATAGCTTACTCACCATGTATAGCACATGGATTGAAAGAAGGTATGGGAAAATCTCAAACTGAAGAAAAACTTGCTACTGAAGTAGGATACTGGCCAATCTTAAGATTCGATCCAAGATTAGCTGAAAAAGGAAAAAATCCTTTACAGTTAGATTCAAAATCACCTGCATGGGATAAATATGAAGAATTCCTGAAGAGAGAAAGAAGATATACTACATTACTTGCAGAGTTCCCTGATCATGCAAAAGTATTATTTGAAATGAACCTTAAAAATGCAAAAGATACATGGAACTTCTATAAGAGAATGGCAGCAATGGATTACTCAACAGAAGAATAATTACATAATGTAATAAAACTTTAAGAATAATAGTCTGCATTAAAATCGTTTGCGGTTTTAATGTGGGCTTTTTACATTGTGGATAGTTTCAGGGAATTATTTATAGCTATTGGAAAATACTATTAATATAAGATTCTTATAGAAGTTCCATGTATCTTTTGCATTTTTAAGGTTCATTTCAAATAATA
>CAJPML010000046.1 GCA_905371725.1 Leptotrichia sp. oral taxon 215 | reverse complement strand
ATATTTACACTTGCCTTTATATCTTCATTTTTATTAAGTGCATTTTCCACTGTTCTGGCACAAGCTGCACAGCTCATGCCTGTTACATTAAAAGTACTGTTTTTCATTTTCCCGCCTCCGTTATTTGTTTTTTCTTAATAATATTTATTATTCTGAACAGCATTTTTTCTTTTTCTTTTCATGCTGATGTTCCGGACAGTTACATTGCCCCGAAAGACATTCACATGGAACTTTTTTCACAGCTGTCTTTCTTTTTTCTTCAACTGTCTTGTTTATATTGTCAAGATCCTCAAAACTGAGCATATTATTTTTTATCAGTTCCGTTATCATGTGTCCCACTTTTGTCCTGCATATCCTGTTAAAGGTTTCCATTACATACTCTTTTGCGATTTCCTGTTCATTATATTCAGTGTAGTAAATATATTTATTACCTTTTTCCCTTTTTTTAAGAACATTTTTTTCTAAAAGTCTATTTAACAGTGTTTTTACTGTTGCGTGTTTCCAGTTCATTTTCTCTCCTAAAATTTCAGAAACAAACTTACTCGTGACTTCCTCATTGGCCCACACGACCCTCATTATTTCCCATTCTGCCCCTGTTATATGACAATTACCATTTTCTTCCATATTCCCTCCTTTTCTACTCTTCCTTAATATTATCTAAAATATATAAATAAAGATCGACTACAATTGTAACCTATATAAATAGTTTACATCAGTAATCGATTTTTGTCAAGTAATTTATATTAAATTCAATTTTTAACTTTCTAGTCCTTCTTGTGCAAGTTTCCTTGTTTCACGATCCAAATTCAGGATTCCTTTTTCAGTCAGTATTTTTTTTGCCCATGCCTTCATTTCTACATTATCCCCTTTTTTATAATAATAGAACATTATGTGGAACATTGCTTCAGCATCTTTCTGCTCAGCAGCTTTTTTGAGCCATTTCAAAGCTTCTTCCTTTTTATCCTTTTTATTCAAAGCCATTCCATAATCCTTCTGACAATCTAATTTTCCTTTTTCCGCACATATTTTTAATAGATTTTCGGCTTCAGCTTCGTTATTTTTTTCATATTCTGATAATACTAGCGCATATGTGGAATCAGAGTTACCTTCGCTATGCCCTTTTTTAAATATTTCTATTGCCTTGTTCTTATTTTTATAATAATTGTAGTACAGAGTTCCTAAATAGTAATATGCTTCCTTATTATATTTTAATGCTTCATTGTAAAGTTTTTCTGCTTCCTTATACTTTCCTTCATATACCATGTCTCCAGCTTCAAATAAAATTTTTGCATATTTCCTGTCATTTTCACTTCCAGTAATGTACATTATCGTATCTCTCATTGCATCAGTAAAATTAATTCTTTGAGAGCTATTAAAAAGTATTTTCTTCCACTTTTCTATTTCAGATTCCCTGTTTGTCTGGAAATATAGTGAAATAAGCTGATAAATTGCCTGTGTATCATTTTTTTCTGCACCCCTTATATATAATTTTTCTGCCTCATCCTATGGAATTCTGTGAATAAATATCTTCTTTTTCTACTCCTTTCAGATACCATTCTTTTGCTTTATCTTTATTTCCCTTTTCTTCCTCTATTCTTCCAAGCATTCCTGCCGCTAAATAGGCACCTTTCTCGTAGGCTTCCTTCAATTTCTTTATTCCCTTTTCCGCATCTCCATTATCATAGTACATTTTACCTATGAGCGCATATACATCATTATTATACTTGGCAGCTTTCAAATAATACTCTTCTGCCTTTTCATATTCGCCTTTTTCCTCATACTCTTCTGCTTTATCAAAAAATTCCTCATACACCTCCTCTATATTTTGACTTGCTACCTGTTTTTGGTTTATCACAGCTTGTTTTTCTTTATTATTAATACTATCTATGCCATCACAAAATCGAATAAGTGCAATAATGACACCAACCATTATCCACCATGGCGATTTTCTCCATTTTATGATTGGATTAATCCCTTTAATTTTGCTAAACTTTTCGGTTTTAACTTTTTCAGTCCCATTTCCTTCAGTTGCATCTTTCTCTATTTTATAACTAAATTTTTCCCCAGCTAAATCAGTATTATCATCCAGTTTAATATGATTAGAATTGTAGTCTTTTAAATTATTATTCTTAAAATTAATACTGTCTCTATTTTCCCTGTCAAAAAGCTCCTTCTCCTTTTTTCTTTCATTTTCCCACGAAAAATCATCAAATTTATCTTTTTTCCTATTCCATGAAAAATCATTAAAATCTTCCTTTTCCTTCTTGCTTTTAAAAAAGATTATAAGGCCCGCTATTATAATCCCTAACACAAAAATCCATGCCAATATAAATACTACTAACATTTTATTGCCTCCCTAATACCAGTAAAATAATATTATAATTTTACAATTTATTTTGTATATTTTCAATAGTTATTCAAGAAAATAAAATTCTGTTTTTGAAACTTCATCTCTAAATTTATACAATACCCCCATTTATTATAACTAATATTTTTCATTGTAAAATCCACTGATATATGATATTATTACAATATTAATTATAATTGAAAGAGGTATTTATATGAATTATAAAAGTACAAGAAGTAATGATTTAAAGTCATCTACATTTGCTACTCTGCATGGACTTGCAAATGACGGAGGACTTTATATTCCTGAAAATCTTCCTGATGTGAAACTTTCTTATGAAGAGCTTAAAAACCTTTCATATCAGGAACTATCCGAAAAAATTATAAAATTATTTTTTACGGAATTTTCCGATGAGGAAATAAAAACTGCTGTAAACAGTGCTTATAATAACACTACATTTACAGATGGGAATATTGTTCCTCTACATAAATTAAATGATAAAGTAAGTTTTGGGGAGCTTTTTCATGGGAGAACACTGGCATTCAAGGATCTTGCCCTTTCTCTTTTTCCATACTTGCTGCTTTTAAGCAAGAAAAAACAGAATGAAAATAAAAAAGTGCTGATTCTTGCCGCAACTTCAGGTGATACAGGAAAAGCTGCGTTAGAAGGATTTAAGGATATTGACGGTATAAATATTGTAGTATTTTATCCCAAAAATGGTGTCAGTCCTATGCAGGAAGAACAAATGAGAAAGCAGAAGGGAAATAATGTTGACATTGTTGCAATAAACGGTAACTTTGATGATGCCCAAAGTGCCATAAAAGTTATTTTTTCCAGCGAAGAGTTTAAAAATTATGCAAGTGAACATGACATAATGTTTTCAAGTGCAAATTCAATAAATATTGGAAGACTCTTCCCACAAGTTATTTATTATGTTTCTACTTATGTGAACCTTGTAAATTCTGCTACTATTAAAGAAGGAGAAGAATTTAACATTGTTGTTCCTACAGGAAATTTTGGAAACATACTGGCAGGTTATATTGCTAAGAAGCTGGGAATACCTGTAAGAAAATTTATTTCAGCTTCAAATAAGAATAAAGTTCTTGCTGATTTCTTCAAATCGGGAACTTATGACAAAAATAGGGATTTCTACACTACAAATTCTCCATCTATGGACATTCTTCTTTCATCAAATTTTGAAAGATATCTTTATTATGCCACAGGAGAAAATTCTGCAAGAACAAAGGAATTAATAAATTCACTGCTTACAACAGGTGTACTGTCAGTTTCACCTGAAGAACTTGAAAATATTCAGAAGGAATTCTATGGAGAATTTGCTGACAGCAAAGAAACTGTAGAAGCTATTAAAAAAGTGTATGATAATTATAAATATCTAATGGATCCCCATACTGCAGTTGCATATTCTGTATATGAAAAGCTTTCAGATGAAATGCTTGACAAAAATATTCATACAGTAATTATGTCTACAGCTCATCCATTTAAGTTCCCTGATCCAGTTGCAAAAGCTCTTGGTCTTGAATTAAATGAAAATCCATATATTATTCTGGATAAAGTAAGCGAAATTACAGGAGTTAAGTTCCCTGAAAAGCTTGAAGAAGTAAGGAAATCTGATATCAGATTTTCTAATGTAATTGAAAAAAATGAAATTGAAGATTATGTAAAAAAATACATTGAAAAAATTTAACAGAATAAAACTTTGTACTTAAAAAATGATATTAATATAAAAATTTTAGGAGGGAAATCTATGCACGATGGTTGTTCAGGAAGTTTTAATGATGGAATAGAAGTTGTGGAAAAATTGAGAATGATGGGATTCAGCAGTCAGCCTATGCCTGTTCCTGCCGTTTTCACATGTAAGGAATGTAACAATGAAATAGTGATGGATACATTTGAATATGAGTGTCCTCATTGTGGAATGGTTTATGCTGTTACACCTTGCCATGCATTTGATGTTGCAAATATATTAAGTGCCGGAAAATTGAATAAATAAGAAAAACAAATGATTTAAACTGTTTCTTTTCATTGTTATTGTCAGGAAACAGTTTTTTTAATATTTTAAGATATATTGACTTTTTCTAATTAAGGTATTACAATAGTATTACCAAAGATAAAAGAGGTGGTATTATATGGCAGTAATTACTTTGAAAGTATCAGAAGAGGAAAAACTTTTTCTACAAAGTATGGCAAAATTTGAGGGAAAATCATTATCTGAATTAATAAGGAAAAGAACATTAGCATCATTGGAAGATGAATACGATGCTAAAATAGCGGATATGAAACTGGAAGAATATGAAAAATATCTGGCTTCTGGAGGGGAAGTTTTAAATTGGGATGAGTTGTAATGTATAATTTAGTTCCTACTCCTCATTTTGCAAGACAGTTTAAAAAACTGGATAAATTTACCCAGAAAAAAATCAAATCCTATCTTGAAAATATATCGGATAATCCCAGAAGCAGAGGAAAAATGCTGCAAGCCAATCGAAGTGGCCAATGGAGGTATAGAATAGGAGATTATAGGGTTATTGTCAATATTCAAGATGAAAAACTGATTATACTGGCTCTTGAAATAGGACATAGAAGAGAAATTTATAAAGTATGAAAAATTAATTTTTTCAAATGAAAACTTAAAAAACTATATTTATTAGAATTTTGTTTGTACAAAACAGTCATTCATAAATATAGTTTTTTTCTTATTTTATCTTCAACTTTCTATATCTGTTCAAAGCTGCACAGAATTCCTGTTTTCGTGGCAAAGCCAAGTTTCCAGGATGCCCTGTATATGGTGAAATTGAATCTAGCCCTGATTTTGCAATATGTTCATAAATCCTATCAGCAGCTTCTGAAAGTGTTAATTTTTCATCCAGAACTTTATTTCTGAAATAGTCCATCATAACAGCGATACCATTCGTCTGACTGTCATCAACAAGCTGTTCCAGTCCAGAAATATCAATCATTTCTTTTCCATAAAAAATATTGTATTTTCCTTTAGCCTTTATCCTGTCCTCTTTTCCTGATAATGAAAAGCTCCGTTTTAATGGAATACGCTGTGTAATTCCTTTAAAACTGTCATTTGAAGAAAATTCCCTTTTGCTTTTATCACTATTCGCAATATTTTTAGCTTTTTCTGTTACATCCAGAGGAATATATTCGTCCATCATTATAACTCTGTCAGCCACATCAAAATAATCTCCTGAGCCACCTACAATCAATATTGTAGAAATTCCAAAATTATCATAAAGCTCCTTTACCCTGTCTATAAACGGTGTTATAGGTTCTTTTTCCTTAGCAACCAGTTTCTGCATCCTTCCATCACGTATCATAAAATTCGTAGCCGAAGTATCTTCATCTATTAATAATAATGAAGTTCCATATTCTATTGCTTCTGATACATTCGCAGCCTGTGAAGTACTTCCACTTGCGTTTTCCGTAGAAAATGTCAAAGTATCTTTTTTCCCCGGAAGATTATTTATAAATCCGCTTATATTTACCCTCTCTACGTTTCTTCCATCTTCAGAACGTATTTTCACTGCATCTGCTTCAGATATTATCATTTCCCTTCCATCACCTGCTATATGATTGTACACTCCTCTTTCAAGTGCCTTCAGCAAGGTTGACTTTCCATGATAACCTCCTCCCACAATAAGAGTAATTCCTTTTGAAATACCCATTCCAGTTACCTTTTTTCCACTTGGAAGGCTTAATGTTGTTTCATATTCTTTAGGACTTTTAAATCGGACTCCATTTTTCATTGGCTTATCCGAAACTCCACTTTCACGGGGAAGTATCGAATCATTGCCCACAAATGCAACCAGTCCTTTTTCTTTTAAAACTTTTCTTATATACTGCTGATCAAGCATAAGGATTATCTGTTCCTTAAGCATAGTTTTATCAATATTTTTATAAATAATGGCCTTTTCAGTTATTTCAGGAAGTACTTCTATAAGAATATTTTTTGCGGCTTTTCCCATTATCCTTCTTCCTGCAGCAGGAAGCCCTATTTCAAACCTCACTTCAATTTTATCTTTTCTTATTAGCACTGAAGTTCTTTCCAATATTTCCTGACCACATCTGTCAATAGAAATTCTTCCGCTTCCACCTGTTCCGATGCTTCCTTTTTCTCTTTTTCTGACTTCCTTATAAAAATTTCTTGTAAGAAAATCAGAAACTGCAATTTCTTTATCCTTCGTATCAGTCAGTTCTTCAGGAATCCCTGAAACTTTCCTTGGCATTACTATTCTCATTTTTGAAGGTGGGGCATATGGGTCAGACTGGACATGATCTATGGAGAGAATATAATTATCATATTTATAGTCACCTTTTAAGGATTTATACGCCGAATAGCTTTTTCTTTCCATCGAAATCAGCATTTTTTCAAGTTCCTTGTAATTTTTCATTTTCTAATCTCCCATATTTTTAATATAGTCTCTTATAATTTATAGTTTAAATTTTATTTTGTTTTTTATAACAAATTATGTATTTTTATTTAAATAATAAGCTGTTCAAATGTTTTCAGTTTTTCCTTCCAATTTTCTTTTCATATTTATCTTAATCTTTTCCTATGAAAACAAGGTTTATGTGAATTATTTTAATAAAACTATGCACAAAAATACTAAAAGATTCCAACATTTTCATATTTAGTATTTAACCTTTTCTCTATTTTCAAATAACAATTCTTAATAACATCAATTTATTTTATACCTACTCTATTATTATATTAATT
>CAJPML010000045.1 GCA_905371725.1 Leptotrichia sp. oral taxon 215 | reverse complement strand
CGTTATTTTAAGTTTATTATTTTGCAGTTTAATGCCAAAGCTTCATCTATATCGTGTGTTACCATTATAACTGTCCTGTCCTTCAATTTTTCCTTCAGATAATCTATGACAGTTTTTCTGGTTTCCACATCCAGTCCCTTAAAAGGCTCATCAAATACTACAATATCTGAATCAGCCATAATGCTTCTTATTATTGCTACCCTTCTTTTCATTCCGCCGCTAAGTTCTCTTACAGGCTTTTCTGTACTCCCTGAAAGGCCTATATTTTCCAGTTCTTGTCTTATTTCCTGCAAAGTAACATTCTTTTCGCATACAATGGCAACATTTGTCACTGCCGAAAGATTTTCGCAGAGCCTGTCTTCCTGAAAGACTGCACTTTTTTTCTTATTTTCCATTCCTTCAATGCTGCCTGCATCGTACTTTTCAAGACCCATCAATATTCTTAGAAGAGTAGTTTTTCCAAGGCCTGATTTCCCCATAATTGCTGTTGTTTTTCTTTCTTCAAGATCAAATGACCTATTTTCAAAAACAACATTTTCTCCATATTTTTTTGATAGATTTCTTATTCTGATCATACTATCTTCCCTCTATCTTTCTCATGCAAAGTTTTATAAGACATACGAAAATCTTCTCGCTTATAAATCCAAGTATAATAATCACAATTGCCCATGAAAACAGGCTTACCGTATTCAGATAGACTTTCGACTCGTACAGGATTTCTCCTATTGAGCCTGTCGGAATTCCTATTACTTCTGCCGCAATACCTGATTTCCATGCTATTCCAAGAGCATTAAGTCCTCCTGACTCAAAATAGGGTATTATCTGGGATATATAAATGTAAATTATCTTTTTTAATGCCGTTATCCTGAAAACCTTTGCCATTTCAAGAAGATTTTTATCCACCTCTTCCAGCCCTTTGAGAATGCTCACATAAATTATTGGAAGTGTCATAAATACTGAAACCATAACTGAAAGATTTTTGACATCTGTCCATATGAGGAACAGTATTATCACAGCAGCAGTCGGTACTGACCTTATGGAAGCAATCAGTGGATGAAGCAGTATCCTTATCAGCTTAAAATTATACGACAGCACTGCAAGTATGATTCCTGTAAATATCGCAATGAAAAATCCTGACATTATATGAAAATAGGAAAAAAGTACTCTTTCCCAGAAGTTCCGTTCAAAAGCAGAAATCACAGTCTGCTTCAGTACAGCCAGAGGCGATGCCAGAAGCAACTCCTGATTTATTTTCTCAGCAATAATCTGCCATAATATTATCCAAAATATGAGGGATAGTCCCTTCACTAAAAAAGTTTTCTGTTTCTTTGCCATTTTTCTCCTGTTCCCGAATTTTCACAATTGGCGCCTTCTTCATGAAAAAATCAGATAATTTATTTTTCAGCCATATTTTTTTAAACCATATTTTCCCAAATCATATTTTCTCTCCAAAATATTTTAAACTATTTTTGCCGCATCATCCTTCAGCTTTGATGCATATTCGCTTGCTGTCCTGTATGTAGTCATTATTACAAGCTGATTTCCACTTTTCAGAACTGTCTCACCATCAGGAATAGTTTCCTTTCCGTTTGCCCTTACACTTACAATAAGCAACGTCTTTGGCAAATCCAGTTCCTTTATTTTCTTATTTTCAAATTCCGAATTTATTCCGACATGGATGAGCAGGGTTACTATTCTGCTTTCCTCTTCCGGATTATCTGTCCTTAATTTTTTTCCTGCAAACATATTTTCAAACAATGTCTCGTAAATTGGCTCCATTTTAAACAGTTCCGTTAAAACATAAGTCATTGTAACTACGATAATCAGCATGAACAGATAGGAAAAATTTCCTGTCATTTCCAGAATAAGAATAATTCCCGTTATTGGTGCCCTTACTACCGCCGTAAAATATGCAGCCATTCCAAGCAGCATAAAATGTACTATAAATTCCGGAGATACTGAAAAATATGTATATAGTATTTCACCATATATTTTCCCTATCAGTGCTCCAATAACAAGCATTGGAAAAAATATTCCTCCAGGAAATCCTGTTCCATAGCACAGCATTGTGTAAAAAAACTTAATAAACAATATCAGAAACAATATTTTCAAAGCTGCATTTTCCTTAAACATACGGACTATGAGCTGATGTCCTCCTCCAGTAACATCCTTAAAAAATACCGCTATTAGAAATGGTATGACCATAAAAACTGATATTCTTAAATATTTATTCATCTTTACATTCTTATATTTTTTCTGAAAAAATACCAGGAAAAATGAAAATGCTTTTCCTGAAATTGTTATAGCCAGTGCAAATACCACTGTTATTATTAATGTAAATATCGGCGATGTAGTTTTAGGCTGAATAAAATTATACTGAAAAGTTGTTTCTGAACCCAGAATAAGCCTTAAAACATAATTAGCACTTCCACTTGCTACCAGTACACAAATCAGAAGCAATGGAGAAAAGAATTTATGCAGTTCCTCCAGTGCGAATACTGTTCCTGCAAGTGGGGCATTGAATGCAGCTGATATTCCTGCACTTGCACCACATGTAACAAGATATTTTTCTTCCACTTCTGACATTCTAAAAATCTTTTTTATACCTTCTCCTACAAGTGCTCCAAGATGAATCGAAGGCCCTTCCCTTCCCATTGACATTCCGGTACCTATTGCCAGAACCCCTCCAAAAAATTTAGTTATAAGTTCCGGAAACCATTTAAATTTTATTTTTTTCTGTAAAAGACCGCTTACCTGAGGTATTCCGCTTCCACCAATTAACGGATACTTTTCCAGCATAAACTGGACAGCCACTCCCAGCAGTATAAAAACTGCCAGCCCTGTAATCATCCTTAAAGGTGTTATTTCTTCAAAAAATGAATTTCTCAGATGTGATGATTTTTCAAGCAGCACTGTATAGAGGACAACAATTCCTCCTGCTATCATTCCAGTCAATAAACATAAAAAAATTAAAAAAATATTTCTTCTTCTTGATTTCAGTTGTTGTATATCCTTTAACTCCTGTATCATATCTTTAGCCATATCTCTTCTCCATTATTTATATCTTCAATAAAACTACGTAAATAGTATACCTCACATATTTTTAAAAAGCAATGTTAGGTCATATAGAAAATATATCAAATTATCCTGTTATTTTTATTATTAGTTAAAAGAATCATTGAATGGAATTTGTTTTGATTTTTAAGTTTAGTCTTGAAGAAGTTTAATTGTGATAGTCTGTATTTTTCAAAAACTTTTAAATTCTTTTCCATTTCTTATGCTATAATAGATAATAAATAATCAAAAACATTGTACAATATAATGATACATAACATATAAAAACGAATATATATAATATTACAGGCTTAAATAAATTTAAATTTGAAGGAGATTAAATTATGTGTCTTATATGTAATCGAATTAGCTTAATCAATGATGGAAAAAATCCATATTTTGTAAAAGAACTGGATACTGGTTATGTTGTTATAGGTGATCATCAGTATTTCAGAGGATATACAATTTTTCTTTGTAAAGAACACAAAACAGAATTATTTCAGTTGCCTAAATTATATAAAATGAGATTTTTAGAAGAAATGTCAATTGTTGCAGAAGCTGTATCAAAGGCTTTTAAAGCTGAAAAAATGAATTACGAGCTACTTGGAAATGGAGACACACATCTACATTGGCATTTATTTCCAAGAAAAAAAGATGATCTTGGAAATTATGGAAACAACGGAAAAGGTCCTGTATGGTGGTATCCAATGGAAAAGATGTATAGCGATAATAACCGCCCATCAGATAAAGAATTAGAAGAAATGAAAAAACAATTGGCTGCAGAACTTAAAAAACTCTTATAATACATAACTACTGAAAATAAGAGCCATTTAAAAAATATTATTTTCTACGTTTTAAAGAACAAGGCTGTCTCGAAATATCAAAAATATAAAATGCTTAAAAAACTCGAAAAAAAGGAATTATTAAAATGGCACGGTACATCAATGAATGATCGAACTCAGCATTACACATTAAATTTTTAACTCTTCTTTAATGCGTTGAGTAATTCTATATCGCGTTGAGTAATTCTATATCGCGTTGAGTAATTCTAATTTGTTTTTGTTATTTTATGTTGTTTTATGTGATTCTATGCTATATTGTGACATTTTTACATTGTGTTGAGTAATTTTGCATCGCGTTGAGCATTTCACATTATTCTAAATTTTACAATAAAAAGAAGTGCAGAAAAAACAATTCTTCTACTCTTCTTTTTTACATTAACTATTTTTCACTAACTTCCCCATACTTCATCAGCAATTTCCTTAATGAATCTAAGCTTTGCCCACTGTTCTTCTTCAGTAAGTCTGTTTCCTTCTTCAGTTGAAGCAAATCCACATTGAGGGCTTAGATACAACCTGTCCAGCGGGATATATTTTGAAGCTTCCTTTATACGTGAAATTACTGTCTCCTTTTCTTCCAATGTAGGATTTTTGGAAGTTACAAGCCCCAGAACAACTTTCTTATCTCCTGATACCTTCGCAAGTGATTCAAAAGTTCCAGCTCTTTCTGTATCAAATTCCAAATAATAGGCATTTACATCTTCTTTACCAAAAAGTTCATCGGCAACCTTGTCATACCCTCCTTGGCCAAACCATGTGGAATCATAATTACCACGACATACATGTGTATTTATTACTAAATCTTCCTGATTATTCTTAAATACCCTGTTATTTATATTTAAAAATTTTTCTGCAAATTCACGTCTGATTACTTCCTTATCCCTGTCACTTTTTTCAATAAATGACTCAATAAAGTTATCATCTACAAGACATCCCCATGTACAGTCATCAATCTGCAAAGTTCTAAGACCTTCTCTGTACAAATCATTTATAACAGTCTTATAAGCATTTACAATATCATCTTCCAGTCCTTTAAAATCCGGATAAACCTTCAGCAATGCCTCCACATGCTTATCTTCTCTTACAAGTTCAGCATAAAACTGTGCAGGTGCAGGCATTGTAAGCCTTGCTTCAACATTTCCTTTATCTTTTACCAGATCCCTTAAAAATGTATAATGCTTTACAAACGGATGATTTTCACCACTGATTTTTCCTGTAACAATTGCTGTATCATCACGAGTAATTACTCCATTAAATTCATATCCTTTATCAGCATGGATATGACCTATTCCATTAAATCCCCAGAAAAAATCCAGATGCCAGTAACTACGTCTGAATTCCCCGTCAGTCACACTCGTATAACCAAGTTCAATCTGTTTATCTACAATTTTCTTTATTTCCTCATCTTCAATTTTTGTTAATTCTTCCCCGTTTATATTTCCTTCTTCAAAATCTTTTCTTGCTTTTTTCAGTCTTTCAGTTCTCAAAAAACTTCCTACTGTATCATGTCTATGTGGTGCATTTACTGTACACATATTTATCGACTCCCTTATTTTTCATTTTATAAAATTATCACAAATTCTGTTAAAAGTATACTTGGCAACACTTTTATAATCCACTTTTCACAATTTTTGTAGCTTTAACAAGATTTTCCAAACTTTTTACAGTTTCTGCAATTCCTCTTGTCTTTAATCCACAGTCTGGATTTACCCATAACTTTTCTTTTCCAATTTTTTTAACCATTATTTCTAAAGCTGCTACAATTTCTTCAACTGAAGGTACTCTAGGAGAATGAATATCATAAACTCCAGGACCTACCTCTGTTTCAAAGTTATTTTCTTTTAGGAAATCAAGAATTGTCAATTTTGATCTTGAAGCTTCAAATGTTATAACATCAGCATCCATATTGTCAATGTCTTTTATTATATCCTCAAACTGGCTATAACACATATGTGTATGAATTTGTGTATCCACCTTTACTCCACTGTGACAAAGTCTAAATGCCTTCAATCCCCAGTCAAGATATTCCTTATGCCAGTCTTCCTTTCTTAAAGGAAGCTTTTCCCTGAGTGCAGCTTCATCTATCTGTATTATTCTTATTCCTGCCTTTTCCAGATCAAGTACTTCTTCACGTATAGCAAGTCCAATCTGGAATGCCATCTCGCTTAATGACACATCTTCCCTTGGAAATGACCAGTTCAGTATCGTTACAGGCCCTGTAAGCATTCCTTTAACAGGTTTTTCAGTTAATTTCTGAGCATATTCAGAATATAGAACTGAAATTGGTTTTGTTCTTTTTACATCTCCAAAAATTATTGGTGGTTTTACACATCTTGTTCCATAAGACTGAACCCACGCTTTTTCTGTAAATACATATCCTGCCAGATTTTCTCCAAAAAATTCAACCATGTCATTTCTTTCATATTCTCCATGCACAAGCACATCAAGTTCAATTTTTTCCTGCAATTCAATACATTCTTTTATGAAGTTAAATACATTTTTATCATATTCTTCTTTGCTAATTTTACCTTTTCTAAACTTACTTCTATTCAGTTTCACTTCCTTTGTCTGAGGAAAAGAACCTATTGTAGTTGTTGCAAGCAAAGGAATATTCAGCTTTTCCCTTTGTATTCTCTGTCTTTCCTTTCTTGTACCTTTTCTTATAAAATCATTATCCGTCAATTTTTCAACTTTATCTCTGACTTCCTTGTCTTCCATGCCCCTTTTAGAAGTTATGATTTCCTGATTTTTTATATAAAATTCATTTTCCTGTGCCTTTTCCAGAGAATTTTCCCAAAGAATTTGACTTAATTCTCCCAACTCTTTTAATTCTGATAATTTTTCCTCAGCAAACGAGAAATGTCTTAATATATTTTCTGATAATTTCTCTTCATTTCTTAAAGTATAAGGTACATGAAGCAATGAACAGGAAGTTGTCACTACTATATTTTCAGCTTTTCCCTTTAAGTTATTCAGAATATTTAAGACTTTTCTGTAATCACATTTCCAAATATTTTTCCCATTTACAACTCCTGCAAATAAAACTTTATCTTTTGGAAATCCGTTTTCAGCTATTAATTTTTCTGTTTTTCTTCCTTCAGTAAAATCAAGCCCTATTCCATCAAAATCGAGTTCTATTATTGTTCCATAGCAATCCCTCACATCTCCGAAATATGTCTGAAGCAGAACTTTTACAT
>CAJPML010000044.1 GCA_905371725.1 Leptotrichia sp. oral taxon 215 | reverse complement strand
ATTGAAAAAATGTTTAAATTTAATTGTTAATAAAAAGATAATAAGTGTATTAATAAATAAAAAAGTCTTTTCACATTGTCATAGTAGCAAAATTATGCTATAATTTTACTCATAAAACTTTAAATAAGGGTTGAAAATATGAAAATAAAATATAAAGTATTATTCAGCTTTTTGTTTTGTGTACTGTTTTTTTCAAAAATGAAGGAAACAAAATCAGAAACTATTATAGAACTTGAAACTGAAAAATCAGTAATTGATATAGAAAATGAATCTATTTCTGCAACTGATGGAGTTCTGTTAAAGTATGGAGATATTTCGATAAAATCTGATAATTTAAAAAAAATAGAGAAAAAAAATATACTTTTTGCATATGGAAATGTTCTTTTTAATCAGGGTACACAGACAATAAAAGCAGATGAAGTTATTTTTGACATGAATACAAAAAAAGCAAAAATATTAAATTCTGAAAGCTATGATGGAAATTTAAAATTACGTTATGGTGGAGAAGAAACTCTTAGTGAATATCCTGAAAAAATAACAATAAAAAATGGATGGTTTACAACGAGTCCTTACGAAAATCCCAATTACAAAATAAATACTGAAAGATTTTTTATCTATCCTAATAGAAAAATTGTTGCAAAAAATATTGCTGTAGTAGCCGGAAATAAAACATGGTTTAAACTGCCTTATTATGTTGTATCGTTAAGGCCTGGTAATCGAAGAGGTACTTTGTTTCCGTATATAGGTTCAGATAGTGATAGGGGACTTTTTGGTATATGGGGATTTGACTATGATAAAGGATCTTTGGCACAGGGATTTATTGATTTTGAAATAAGTACAAAGAAAAAACTTGCATTAAAAATTTCAAATGATTATCAATTTGGAGCAAACAATAGTGGAAATATATTTATAAACAGAGTAGTTGTACCCATCGGAAATAAAAAAAGAGAATGGGATTTTACATGGAATCATAGTGTCGTAAATACTCCTAAGATAGAAAAAAAGGATAGAAAATTTTATAATTTAGGCTATGGAATTTGGAATTTTAATTATAGGAACATGACAACAAATCTTATGAGAGCAGCAGATGGAGTCTTATTAAGGGATGATTACAGTGATTATGTAAATTCATATAGAAAAATCGGGTTTTATGATTTTACAATAAATCAGGAACTTGGTAAGAATGGAGAATTTAATCTTAACTACTACTGGACACAGGATAAGGAAGCCTTAAGAGAGTTAAATAAAATAAATGACTATATTATTGATAGGGATGCAATTGATCCTAGAAAAACAGATATAGATTTTTATAAAAGTATAAGGTATATAAATGGAAATGAAGACGTTAAGATAAGTATTGATAATGAAGAATTTCTAGATGTTAATCCAGGTTATATAGGAGATTTAAATTCCTATAGGAAAAATCAGAGTTACTCAATAGGCTTAAAAGGACCTAAGATAAATTTGAATTATGTTAATTCAGATAAGGATGAATATGGCGGAATATTAAATCTTAGAGAAAGAGCAGATCTTTATTCACTTGAAGATTCAAACAGGTGGGTAAAAAAGATTGATTATGATAGGAAGAAAGAATGGGGATTGAGTTTTGGTAACTACTATCCTTTCAGACAAAGTGAGTTTTTTGGTTATGAACCTAAAACACTGGCTCAATATCTGACAAATAATTTTTATTTTGGTGTTAGTACAAAAGAGACAGACATTAAGAAAAAAGAATATGAATATGATTTTACTAGAGATAATCCGAATTTTAATAGTTTATTTCTAGATTCAGCTACTGATGATAATAGTAGGATTTACAAAGTTTATGAAGATGCAGAAAAAATAAGAAGAGCAAAAAAGATAGTTTATGAAAAATTTAGGACGGAAAAAATAAGTATAGGAAATGATAAGATAGATTTACCTCTTAGAAATTCCTATATAGCTTTTAATCTCGGATTTGAAAATAGAGATTATTCAGACATTTATGTACCTGAATTTTATAGAGGAAGAAAAATAGAAGATACTTCCACTAAAACAGGTTATAAAATAGCTAAAGATGCTGCAGGAAATGAAATCAGACAAAAGCCATCAATGAATATAACAACACTGGACACAAAATTATTCACTGTAATTTTTGATAATACAGCAAAAAAAGGTAATAAGTATGATGTAAAAGTTACTAATGATGCAAATATTTTTCTGCAAAAAACAGATGCTAATGGTTCAAAATATGAAGGCTTTGATATTATTGAAGTACCTGTAAATTCATTTGGATTAAGAAATGATTTTAAATTTCATATAGGAAATGTATCTTTTAACTATATTTTTTCAGGAAAAGATGATAAACACTTTGATAATGAGTGGCTAAAAAATAGAAATATAAGAAATTACTTCAAAGCCGATATTGCCAACAAAAGATTTGTAAGTTTTGACTTTGAAAGTAATGAAGAATATGAATTTAAAAATTTTAAATCATCTGAAAATCTTAATAGGGAAATTCAGTATGGATATGTGTCAAGTAATGATGATAATTTCTTATATAAGTATAGTGACCGGAATAAAGAAATTTATCCATTTGATACTGCAATGGGATGGAATCAGAAAGTATACAAGGAATCTGAAAGACAAAGGACATTTTCTGCCAATTTTAACGAATGGGGAATAGAATATACTAATTTAAGAAATAAAAGAAATGATATCTTTGGAACAAATACAAATTTTGGAATTCCAAATTTGAAATTAAAGATAGAAACACATAAAATAGGTTTTGTTTATGATACTAAAAAAATGAAAAATAAAAAATTTGAATCAGATCACTATTTTAGAATAAACTATGGATTCGGTAAGAAAACATATAGAGATCTGAATAAAACTCCGTTGGTAGTTTCTGATGACAAATATTCTTATGGAAGTGATTACACAACGATAAGCCTTTTGTATAGATATGAAAATAATGCTAAACCTAAATACGAGAAAGATTTGAAAAAGGAAAATAGGAATTCTGAGAAAACTTCAGATTCAAGAGAGCAAGGCATAGTAAAAGATTCAAATACACAAAGTTTTTCTATTTCAAATTCAAATAGAAATGTACTGGATAACATAGAGATAAACAGTGATGATAGATTGTTTTTGAGTAATGAAGAGGAGCAGGCCTATAAAAGCTATGTTGAAGAAGAGAATTACAGACAAAATAAATTTAACTTAAATGACTTCAATTCAAAACTTCAGGAACTGAGAAAAGGTAAAAAATATTTTCAGGTTGGATTGGATTTGGAAATTGATGGCTCAAATTCGTTATATTCAACAGAATTAAAGGGAATGGATAGATTAAATGATCTTACTTTTAAAATGGAAGCTGGATATCTTGAGAAATTTTTTGTAGCTTATAAATATTTAATGGAAAGACCTGACAGAATTTACAGAAAATTACCAGGACGTAAAAGTGAGTATAATTTTAGAAAACATGAATTTGAAACAAAGTATATGTTTGGAGAAGATCCTGATAAACCTTGGTGGATTGGAGGAAAACTACAATACGTAAAAGACGGGGCACCAAAAGCTTCAGACCCTGAAATATTTGAAAGTTCTTCTGCAGCAGCAAGAGTAAATAAAGTTACGCTTGGACTTGCTACATTAAGCCATAGATTTGAAAATGTTGAATGGGAAATAGGAGCAGGAGTAAAATGGGATAAACCTGATAACAAAAAATTGGGATATTATCCTGTTATTACCTTGAAATTTGGTATAACGCCTTTCCCTGAAAAAAATGTTCAGTTTAATTATAGCAGAGGAAGACCATCATTTGGAGCAGGACTATAATAAAATAATAAATTAATTTAAGGAGTTAGAAAGATGATAGAAATGATATTACCTGACGGAAGTGTCAGAAAACTTGAAAAATCAATGACAGTTGTGGAATTTGCAAAAACGATAGGTTCAAGTCTGGGAAAAGCTACTGTCGGTGCAGTAATAGACGGAATACAGGTTGATCCGTCATATCTGATTGAGAAGTCAGGAAAGATTGAAATAATAACAACAACAAGTGAAAAAGGTATAGAGATAACAAGACACAGTGCCGCGCATATTATGGCTCAAGCTGTGCAGAGACTTTTTCCTGGAACAAAGGTTACAATAGGACCTGTAATTGAAAATGGATTCTTCTATGATTTTGATCCGGAAAAACCTTTTACTGAAGAAGATATAGCTAAAATTGAAAAGGAAATGGAAAAGATTGTAAAAGAAAACTATGAATTCAAAAGAAGTGAAATGACTGCTGAAGATGCAAAAAAAATGTTTGCTGAAATGGGAGAAGACTACAAAATTGAAATAATAGATGACTTAGGAGTAGACAAAGTGAGTATATATCAGCAGGGAGAGTTTGTAGATCTGTGCAGAGGAACTCATATACCGTCTACAGGATATCTGAAGGCTTTTAAACTTATGTCTACAGCAGGAGCTTACTGGCGTGGAGATTCAAATAATAAAATGCTTCAGAGAATTTATGGAGTGGCTTTTGCAACTAAAAAGGAACTTGAAGATTATTTGAAAATGATGGAAGAAGCTGAAAAAAGAAATCACAGAAAATTAGGAAAGCAGCTCGATTTGTTCTTTGTTGATGAGCATGGACCTGGATTTCCTTTCTTCATGCCAAAAGGTGTGGAACTGTTTAATAAACTTCAGGAAATTTGGAGAATAGAACACAAAAAAAGAAGATATCAGGAAATAAAAACTCCAATAATGCTAGACAAGGAATTATGGGAAATTTCAGGGCACTGGTTCAACTACCGTGAAAATATGTATACATCAACTATTGATGAAAAGGAATATGCGATAAAGCCTATGAACTGCCCTGGATCAATAATCGCCTATAAAAATAATCTTCATTCATATAAGGATTTACCATTAAAATATGGTGAAATGGGACTCGTTCATAGACATGAATTTAGTGGAGCGTTACACGGACTTATGAGGGTTAGAGCATTTACTCAGGATGATGCTCATGTTTTCTGTACAAAGGAACAGATTGAGGAACAAATTATTGAAATTATTGATTTATATGATAAATTCTATACTTTATTTGGATTTGAATATCACATTGAATTGTCTACAAAACCTGATAAGGCAATAGGTTCAGATGAAATATGGGAAATGGCGGAATCTAATCTTAAATCAGCCTTGGAACACAAAGGAATTGATTATAAGCTGAATCCTGGCGATGGAGCGTTCTACGGACCTAAAATTGATTTCAAAATGAAGGATTCAATCGGAAGAATATGGCAATGCGGAACTATTCAACTGGACTTCAATCTTCCTACAAGATTTGAAATGAGCTATATCGGTGCAGATGGAGAAAAACATGAGCCTGTTATGATTCACAGGGCAATGTATGGAAGTTTGGAGAGATTTATAGGAATACTTATAGAACATTACGCAGGAGCTTTCCCTACATGGCTTGCACCTGTACAGGTTAGAATTCTTACAATTTCCAAAGAACAAGTTCCTTTTGCGGAAAAACTTTATGAAAAACTTCAGAATGAAGGAATAAGGGCAGAAATAGATACAAGAGATGAAAAAATAGGATATAAGATAAGGGAAGCAAATGGAGATCAGAAAATACCTGTACAGCTTATTATAGGAAAAAATGAAGTTGAAAACAATGAAGTAAATGTAAGAAGATTTGGTTCTCAGGAAAGTTTAAATATGACTGTTGATGAAATAGTAAAAACTTTAATTGAAGAGTCAAAAGTTCCTTTTAAAAAATAGAATAATCAATATTTCAGTAAAAAATTAGTTATAGTATTTCTAAATATAAAAAATATAATTATAAAAAACGAGGTGATATTTCATGAATTACGATGATTATAATGATTTTGACGAATTAAATAATTATAGACATTCTGAAAGCAGATATCTTACTTATGAAGAAGTTGAAAAAGTAGCAGCATCAAAAGTAAGAGGAAGTATATTGTGGATGGTTTTAGGACTTTTAATATCAGGATTGACAGGATACTTTACTTTAATAGGACTCTCAAATGGAACAGTTCCTTTTCTTATAGTGCCGATTGCATTTATATTGGAGTTTGTAGCTGTAATAACATTTACTGCTTTGACTTATAAGGCAAGTGCAAGTGTGTTGAAAATGATATTCCTTGTTTATTCAGTACTTACAGGAATTACTCTTTCAGCGATAGGAGCTATTTATGATCCATATGTTGTTATTGCTGCATTTACAGGAACGGTTGTTCTATTTACTGTACTCGCAATATACGGATATGTGACAAAGGAAGACTTAAGTAAATATCGTTCAATATTAATAGTTGGAGGAATATCTCTAGTTATAATAGGAATAATTAATATTTTTCTTCAGAGCGATGGATTGATGTGGATATCCTCAATGTTAGGAGTTGCAGTATTTATCGTATTTATTGCCTATGATGTAAACAGAATAAAAAATAATGTAATAGCGTATGCGCTTGAAGAAAATACTAGCATACTTGACAAAATTGAAATACATGGAGCATTATCTTTATATTTGGATTTTGTAAATTTATTCTTGTATATATTAAGAATACTTGGAAGAAGAAAATAATAAATTGATTAGAAATGGGGCTATCTCAAAGATTAAAAAATATGAAAATCATATTTATTCATTTACTAAAATTTCACTTGTACAAAACAGTCATTCATAAAGAAAAAGTCAAAATTCACTTGAAAAATCAGGTTGTTGACTTTTTCTAAATTCATTTCCTGTTTTGCATTGTGAAATTATAAATAATTCATAAATATGGTTTATGCATTATTTTTCAGTTTTTCTGAGGCAGTCCCTTTCTTAATAAATAGTTTTATAGAAATATTATGTAAAAAATAATATACAATTTATATAGTATAAATAAGGAGGAAAAGTGAACAAGCAAATAAAATGTGTTGAAGAGTTTCATAGAATATACAAATTAGGAAATTCAGAAAAACCAATAGGAAAGCTTGAAAATCAAAAGGAGAATTTAAGATTTGAGTTAATGAAGGAAGAAAATGATGAATATCTTGAAGCGGCAAAAAAAGGTGATATAGTAGAAGTTGCAGATGCTTTGGGAGATATGATGTATATTCTCTGCGGAACGATAATAGAACATGGAATGCAGCACATAATCGAAGAAGTTTTTGATGAAATACACAGAAGTAATTTAAGTAAATTGGATGAAAATGGTAATCCTATATATAGAGAAGACGGAAAGGTAATAAAAGGACCAAATTATTTTCCTCCTGACATAAAAAAGATAATTAAAAAATATCTATAAGTTGTTTATTT
>CAJPML010000043.1 GCA_905371725.1 Leptotrichia sp. oral taxon 215 | reverse complement strand
CACAGAAACTGTACAACAAATTTCTATTTATCTTTTTTAAACTGAAAGCTTTTAACTTCAATTACTTTTACATCATTTAAATTTTTTAATGAATACTCATATATTTTTCCATCATCATAAATATATAAAATTCCTTTATATATTGTCAAATCAATTTTCCTGTAATCTTTTACTTTAATTTCTTTTATTGGTTTTTGATTCTCATCAACTATTATTATTCGATTGTCTTTTAAGATGTGAATATTACTCACTTCTTCCTCTTCATTTTCAAATAAAGGGATACTTGAACTCATTTCTCTCTTAACCCATTCTTTTTCGTCTATTCCTTCTATTTTTTCAACCTCTGCAATAACTTTATCAACTTTTGGTAACCCATATCTTCCTGAAATTTCATAATTATCAAATTCTCCATTTATGTAGTATAAATCAAAAAATATTCTTATCTCTTCTTCAGTAAAATTTTTCTCCAGTATGGAAAGAAGTATTTTTTCTTTATTTTCTGAATTGTCAAAATTATTCAGCATTTTATTTCTATTTTCTCTCAATTCATCAAGAAATCTGTTATTAAAATAGAAATTAGAAAATTGTATTGTTTTTCTTTCTTCTATTTCAGATTCTATTAAAAGTTTAATTATCTGTAATATTCTATCTTCTTCAGAAGAAAATTCCCCTAGTATTTTCTCCATTTTCACTTCATTTCCATCTGAATTTATGAAAGATTCTAACTTCTCCTCTTTTTTCAATATATATTTTTTCAATTTTTCATCATCACTTCTTAAAAATGAATTGTTACCATTCCAATAAAAATACTTTTTATTAAATTCATCATAAGACATATATTTTTTCTCCACCTCTTTTCTCTCAGCTGTTGATTTTTTATTCTTTTTATCATTTCCATTACTAAGTTCCTGATTTTTATTTATGCAGCAAATTAATAAAAATAATGGCAAAAATAGTATTATTTTTTTCATTTTCACTTCTACCTTTCATTCTAATTAAAGAGTTCTTTTTATATTATTTTTCACTACTAAAACAATATTATTTATAGATTTCCCTTTTATAGCTTCTTTAGGGACTTCACCTTTCATATCATCAAATTTATTCTGAGCAGTTCTACTTTTTTTATTAATTTTTTCTATCTTATATGCAAAGTTCATTATTTTGTCAAATAAAGACATTGAATTTACTGCCTTATATATTTTTCTGTCACTCATAATGCTTCTTTCTGTAGAAGGTATTAAGCATCCTACAGACCACCCTCTGCTAAGTCCCCAATGTATTAATATTCCCCTGTTAGGAGATATTTTTTTGCTATGTACAAGAATTGACATATAAGCAGGTGAATGCTTGGTTTTTGATTTATAGTGCCATCTCAAATTATGAGTTCCTTCTACAATCCTTTGATTTCTTTCAGCTATAATCTGATCAGGCCCTCCAGGCTCTATAATATATCCATCATAGCCTTCCAATTTTTTTCCGGAAGGATCTAATATTGAAAAATAAGATATAGTGGAATTCTTTTTAGCATTTGCTTTTGTCCATTTTTTAGGATCTGTATTATAGTATTCTTCAAATCTTTCAACATAAAAAGTATACTTTCCCTGAACTCCCAAATGAGGACAATTTCCTGAGGCACAACTATCCACTCTTTTTTCTGTTTTCGATGAATTCTCAGCAATTGTTGATTTTGATACTTTAGAGGTATCAATACTTCTTTTAGATTCTGAATTTTTTGAAGAACTTTTAACTGTATTATTTTTTGTTACAGATACCTTGTTCCCTCCATGATTTTTATTCCATTCCATCTGATTAAAAGGACACATTACTAATATTTTTCCACTTTTTCTTATTACTTTCAAAATATCCCATTCAGTAGGAATACCCTTCGTACTATCATACAAATTTCCTCCCATTCCAATCCAGGTCAATATATCACCAATTTTTGTCTCTTTTTTATCATCTCCCTTTAAATTCAATCTATTTCCCACAACATTAAAACTATCTAATCCTATTATTTTAGATTTAGAAATCTTTTCATCCATGGTCAGTTCCGCTTTTATAATTTCCTTTTCTTCATATTTCATTGAAAGATTTGCAGCCTGCATTAAATACCCATATACCATTGCCGGCAGAATCTTTGCAGAATAGAAGTTTTTTCTTTCATGATCACACAGGGAAATCCCTTTTTTTCTTATTATTCCTTTTGTATCTATATTAGGATTAGATAGTTGTTTCACCCTTTTATAAGAACCTCTAAACGCCTGAAAAATCTTTCCTCTCAACTGATTTTCCTTTTCTTTTGTCACCTCTTCTTTCATTACTGACATTTTTTTTCTGTTATTATCTATAATCTTATTGTATTCTTTTTCTTCTTCAGCAGTAAGACCTTTTCCTGTCAGTATTCCAGCAGTTTTTTTATTTATATATGGTTTTAGCTTGTTTTCTGTCTGACTTATGTATTTTTTGGCACTGGCAAACTTCTGGCAAGATTTTTTTAATGAAGTCTGCATAAAATTATTATTTATATCCCTACATACATCTACTAGCAGTTTATATACACAATCAGCGTCTCTAACACTTTCTTTAACTTCCGTTTTTTTATCTTCTGCTATTCCTATTTCCTTCTGTCCTGCATCGTCAATACTGATGATTCCCCCATATTTGCATTTTATTGTAGAAATATCCAATAATGCCGGATATTCTCCAACTTTTACATCTGTATTCTTTTCCCATTGCCCTAATAACTCAGGTTTGCATATTCCGATTGCACGACATTTTTTAAATGGTAAAATATTTTTATCATTTATATTTGCCTGTTTTCCTCCCCTTAAAGTTATACTGTTCTGATTTATGACTAATTTACTTATATCTTCACCTAAAGTACATTTCAACATGCAGTTATCATTTACAAACAGTTCTCCTGTCGGTTTCACTATATTCTGAAAGTCATAAAATGACTTATAAAAGGAATAAATATCCATGGAATCTATGTTCGCTGAATAATCTCTCAACTCTTTGCAGTCTTTAAATAATTTATGCATTATTGACTTGTCTTTTTCAAAATCAGATTTATCTCTATAGTTTTCGTATATTTCATCTATCAGGTTACTTATTTTCCGTATATTCCTTACTTTTATTGCTGATTTTGAAGTTATCCAGTCATTTAAAACAGTAGTTACCCTTATTTCATTTCCAAGTTTTTCAAGCCTGTTATATAGTCCCGTATCTGTTTTTGATGGAATGTCCATCCCCCTCTGTGTTTTAATGTACCATAACAGATAATTCCTAACTATGTTACTATCTTTATATTTATGATTATCAAAATATTTTGTCTCATTTTCTCCTTTAAAACCTGTCTGAACTGATAAAAATTCTATTATTATATTATCAATTAATCTTTTAATCAACGGATACTGATTTATTCCATTTTCATCAATTCCATAAAATTTCTGATATTCAATCTCATCTGTATGCAGCTCTTTCAATAAATTCAAACATTTTATTGCTGAAAAGTCTGAAGAATCTTTTCTGACAATTCTTATTACTATTTCATCAATATCTTTTATTCCTTTCATATATTTGTCATATCTTTCGGGAAGCACATTTTTTTCTATTTTATGTGTATTATTTTCATCTGTCATATTATGTGAACTGTTATTTAATGTATCCTGTATTTTATCTACAAATCCTGTTTTGATATTATTTTCTATAATAGGTTTTCTATCAGGATATTTTACATACTTTGCCGAGTACTGACTTAGAACATGTTCCAGTGATTCTATCCTACTTTTGTTAGAAATAGGGTTACTCCAGACATAATAAATAATATCCTGTATTCTTATACTTTCATTTTCTTCTCTACCTCTTAAAATATCAAATCCTTGTTGTCTTATTACATTTCCTATATTTTCACTATCTTTGGTTGCCTCGTCATATATTTTCAGGATTATATTAATATCTTCCTTATTTTCCTCCAGAATTTTTCTTGCTGTTTTTGTTTCCAAATATTTTACATAATCGCTATTATACATATTTTTATCATTGAACTTGATTTGTAATCTTTCTAATACAGCTTCTTCAGAACTTACAAAAACCAGCTCAGGAGCTTTACTTTTTTCAAATCTGTCTTTTTTATATTCTTCATTATCCCATACTTCTTCAAACTTCTGTCCATTAAATACAAATACTCCTTGTCTGTTTGTTTCCTCAGAAGAATTTACAACAGAACCTGAATTTTCTGCATTTTTATTATTATTCCCTTCCTTTATTTTAGCCTGATTGTTTATATTCTTATTGTCTACCTGTGAGTCGTTTTTTTCTACTACTTTACTGTCTATTCTGCAATTATCCTTATATCCTATAATAACTGACAAATCATGACCTGATAAATTTTCATGATAAAACAGGCTAGGAACTGCATTTCCATCTACAGGTATTCCCCATACACCTTTAAAATTGTTTCCCAAAGCATTTGACATTGCTCCCTGACCACATAAATGAGAGGCTGCAAGCATTCCCGATGATGTAAGTATAAATTTTTTCCCTCTTAAATCTTCTCCTTTATATCCCTGATTTCTTTTTTTTGCTAATATATTTTTTACTTTTGATTCTGAAGCTTTTATTTTACCTGGTGCTATATATTTTGCATCTTGAGGTACAGATATTTTTTGACAGATTTTTTCCTTATATTTTTTTAAAGTTAACCATCTCATTTTTAAAGATCTCATGATTACTTCATCCTGAGCTGCAGGATTTTTTAAAAAACTTCTTTTATCTGTTAATTTCCATTTTTTTGCAGCTTCACCAATAAATCTGACATTTGACCATTTTGAACCTTTCGGAACCCATCCCATATCCCCCAGTACATCTGTTCCTATTTGATATCTTCCAATATATAATTTCTGATCTTCTAAATCGTATTTTCCTCCACTTTCTAATTTAGCCAGTTTTTCAAAAAAACTGACTGCACTGTCTCCAATATCCTGACCATTGAATTTTCTATTTACCATAATCAGTTTCCCCCGCCTTTAAGTTTTTATTTTCACCCCTTTTCTTCTTATTTCAGATTATTTTTTAATATATACCCTTTCATATAGTATCCTCCCTTTTTATTATAAAAATATACATATTTCCAATTGTTTTCAGTATATATCTCTTCTACTTCAACACCATTTTTTAATTTATATAATATTGAACTTTCCGAATCTGGTGTCTTTCTTAAATTTACACTATTTTCTTTTGAAGCTGTTTTTAAAATTTTACCTGTTCTGTAGTTTTTCTTTGTTTCTGCAGCATCATCAAATCCATAATCCCGAAACTCATCATACCAAGAAATCCCTTCTTTCAAATCTGTAATAACATAATTGGTAGCACCAGGTGCAGCAACTACAGATAAATATAAGTTATCTCCATCAATACTTTCAAGCAAGGCATCAACATATGCGATTTCTCTTGCAATTATTCTATTTTTATTCATGAAGATCGTTTCCTTATTAGACTGTCCGACATAAGCATATGGATATGTAATTTCATATATTCCATAGTCATTGTCTACAAAACTTGCTATTTCTGTTATTTTTTCATCTTCATTTTCACTCTCTGCATCATATTTATTTACTAATTTATAAACTTCTTTCGGTAATTTTTCTTTTGAAATTTCTGATAAAGAAATCGTTTTTATTGTTTTTGCTATTTCAAAATCATTTATTTTATCTTCAAAAGCTGAAAATTTTGGATATTTAGTTTTATTTTCTCTTTTCTTCAAATTCTCAGCTCTCCTATTTTCAATAGATATCTTATCAAGCATAGTAAATTTACTATAATTTTCATATATATAATCCACTATTTCCTTAGGAACTTCCCTCACTTCAAGTCTTTTCAGGCTTTTTAATTTTCCTATTTCTTCAATACCGTATTTCAAAGGATTGAAGCTTATATCTAAATGATTTAATTTATATAGTTTGCTTATCCCTCTAATATCCTTTACATTGTTATTATGAATCCATAATTCTTTCAAATTTTTCAAATTTAATAATGGAGTTATATCTTCTATCTGATTGAAATTTATTTTTAAAGTTTCTATTTTTTCAAGTTTTTCTAAAGGTTTCAAATCATTTATCCTATTCCATCTTAGATCAAGTTCTTTTACATTTCTATATTTCAAAATACAATTTATTTCTTCTAAGTTTTTATTTTTCAACTCTATTTTTTCAGAATTAATATTGTACTTCTCCAACTCTTTACAGCTTCTATTTTTTGAAACTGATTCCTTATTCTCTTCTGCTTTCAGATTCTTGCTCGTTTCCATACTGTTAGCTTTATTACAATTTATAAATAGCATAACAAAAATTATTGAAACAAATAAATTTCTTCTCATCATTTTACCTCCATTATTTTAAATCAGTTTCCTCAATTATTATGTATCTTCTTTCCCTTCATTCTTATATCTCCTGAAGCTTCTATTCTAATATTCTTTGTTTTTCCAATAACATTAATATTATCTCCATAAATTGCCATTTCTCCTATTGACTCTATTCCAACGTAGTCGTCTGACACAACCACCATATTTTTTAATCCCTTGTTTACAAAATTCTCCGCTGTTTCACTGCTTGTTTTTGAATTTCTTGTATAAGAATTTTCCATATTCAGCTCCATCTTATTTTTATTAACTGTAAGATTGAAATCATTTCCATTAATATGAAAATTTCTTTTTTCATAGTCACTGAACCTTCCATTTCCTTTATTATTTACTGCCCAGGAAACTTTTGCAAGACTTTCATCTTCATTAGGAAAATAAACTTCTACCGTATCATTTACTTCAGGAGTGCAGAAAAATCCTGTATTTGTCTGTGAATAAAAAGTCTGATAACTTAATGGATACCTTTTTATCCCATAATCAGAATAAGCCCTGCTGAACTCCACTTCTCCCTTCTGTTCTATTATTTTATTCAAACCTTCATAAAACAGTACTTCCATTTTAGCAACATCATCTTCGGAAAACACTCTTTCCACCTTTGCTTCAATTCCGCATCCTTTTATTTCTGCATTATATTTCTTTAATATATGGTAATTTTTCATATCTGTCGCCAGAAATTCACTTTTTATGAGATTATTTTTCAAATATATTTTTGTTTTCAAAACCGTTAATACATCATTCTCATTCTTATTTTTCTCATCAGAAATATATTCCCTATTAATTGAAACTGAATCTCCAAGACTTACAACCTTATTCGAATAAACTTTATAATATAAATTTTTATAGTCTCTGACAATTGAATAATCAGAATAAAATTTATTCTCACTTTTTACATTTCCAGATTCTATTATTCCAAATGTAATTATTCCC
>CAJPML010000042.1 GCA_905371725.1 Leptotrichia sp. oral taxon 215 | reverse complement strand
ATATTTTATTATATGTTTTATTATATTAAAAATTTTATTTATTTTATAATTCCCTTCTGCTTAAACATTTTTGTCAGCTTATCAACTGTCTTTTCTTCACATGAAACTAAAGGAAGTCTGACAATATCGTTATCTATTTTTCCTAAAATTTTCATTGCAGTTTTTACAGTTACCGGATTACCTTCAATAAACATATTTCTGCTGACATCGTAAAGCTCAGTATGTAATTTATAGGCCTTTTCATATTCCTGTTTCAGAAATGCCTCAATAAGTTCCTTCATTTCCTTTGGCATAATATTTGCAACGACTGAAACTACTCCTTTTGCGCCTATTGACAGCATCGGTAGTATCAGATGATCTTCTCCTGATAAAATCTCTATCTTATCTCCACACAGATCCTGAATTCTTATCATCTGTTCAATGCTTCCGGTAGCTTCTTTTATTGCTACTATCTCAGGAAATTCTGCAAGTTTCGCAACTGTTTCAGCCTCAATATTTACTCCTGTTCTGCCGGGAACATTATACAGCATAACAGGAAATTTTGCTTCTTCCGCTATTTTCTTATAATGTTCATAAATCCCTCTCTGACTTGGCTTGTTATAATATGGACATGTACTGAGGGCAGCATCTGCTCCCAGTTCCTTTGCATATTTTGTAAGCTCTATTGCCCTGTCGGTATTATTTGAACCTGCACCTGCCACAACCTGTATTCTTCCCCTTACTTCTTCCACAACAATTTTTATAACTTTTTCATGCTCAGAAAATGTCAGAGTCGGTGCTTCTCCTGTCGTTCCGCAGGGAACTATTCCGGCTGTTCCGTTTTCAATGTGATAATTTACCAGTTCCCTTATTTTATCCTCATCAACTTCTCCATTTGACTTGAAAGGGGTTATCAGTGCTACGTATGATCCTTCAAATTTCATATTTACCATCCTTTTAAAAATTTTAGATAATTCAGCATTTATCTTTTATAAATATAGTTTCCTTCAGCTATTTTTTCACTTGTTCCCGTCATAAATACATCTTCTCCGTTGTGACCATATTCTATTGTCAGCCGTCCACCTGGAACTTTTACATTTACTTTTTCATCTGTAAGATCGAACACTCTTCCCAGCACAGCAGAAGCAGTTGCTCCTGTTCCACATGCAAGAGTTCTTCCTGCACCTCTTTCCCATGTGATTACTTCCATGTTATTTCTGTCTATCACTTTTACAAAGTTTACATTAACCTTTTTAGGAAAAAGCTCTGTATAATTTTCTATTTTCTTTCCTATATCATCAATGTCATATTCTGAAAAATCATCTACAAAAATAACAGAATGGTCTGTTCCCATAAATATGTAGGATATTTCAATTTCCTTGCCATCTATGGTTATTTTTTCCTGTAAAAATCTTTCCTTGTCTGTATTTATAAGTTTTTTTACTTCAAATACAGGTTTTCCCATGTTTACCTTTACAGTAAATCTGTTTGCCTCTTCATCCATATTTGTTTCAATAAGCAAATCCCCCGATAATGTTTTTACCATGAAATTATCTTCCTGCTCAATATTATTATTTTTTAGATAATATGAAAAACATCTTATTCCGTTACCACACATAGGAGCCTGACTTCCGTCAGAATTATAGTAAAACATGAAAGGCATGTTTGCCACGTATTTTAATATCAGTAAACCGTCTGCACCTATTCCAAAATGTCTGTCACATACCTGTTTTGCAAGTTCATTATAATCAGGTATTCCCTTTTCTATAAGATCTTTCTCATTCATAATGATAAAATCATTTCCTGCACCATGATATTTTTCAAATTTCAACATTTTAACAACCTCCTCCATTTACTTTACTATTATTATAAATCAAATTCTTTTGCCAGTAATTCAGCAACTTTTTTACCCATAACCTCATCAACAATTATTGATAAGCTTATTTCAGATGTGGCAACCTGATGAAAACTTATGTCATTATCTGAAAGTACTTTAAATATTCTGGCCGCAATTCCTATATTGCTTATTAGGCCAATACCTACAATGGATACTTTCACAACATACGGATTTATTATAATACTTATCCTGTCAAATTTTTTTTCTAAAATTTCACTTATCTGCTCCAATGAAACCTTATCTGTTTTAGGAGTGGTAAATGCAAAACTTCCATGTTCACTTGAAACATCATTCTGACTTATCATATTTATGTTTATTCCTTTTTTTTCAGCCTCTTCAAATATTGTATAAACATTTTTCGCATAAGTTGGAATATCTTCAACATTTACCATAAGAATATTCTCATTTACGGAGATTCCTGTTATTATTTTTTCTTCCATCACTTTCTCCTTCGAAGTTATTATTGTACCATTTTTTTTACCAAGTGACTTTCCTACATATATTTCAACTCCATATTTATTTCCAAGTTCAACTGCCCTCGGTTCCATTACTCCTGCACCTAGAAATGCCAGCTCCATCATTTCATCATATGAAATAACTGACAGTTTCCTTGCTTCAGGATAAACTCTCGGATCAACAGAATATATCCCATCTACATCTGTATATATTTCACATTTTGCATCAAGAGCCGCCGCAAGTGCCACTGCAGAAGTATCTGAACCCCCTCTTCCAAGGGTTGCAACATCTCCCTTTTCATTGACTCCCTGAAATCCGGCAATAATTACTATCTTACCTTCCTTCAGATGTTTTTTTATATTTTCCTCCTTTATTTCCTCAATCCTGTTTTTTGTATGATGTCCCCCTGTTCTTATCCCGGCCTGTCTTCCTGTAAGTGAAATGGCAGAATATCCCAACGACTGCAGTGCTATACTTAGAAGAGCTATCGTCTGCTGTTCTCCGGTTGACATTAATCTATCCATTTCCCGTTTATCAGGATTTTCCGTTATTTCATTTGCAAGCCTTATGAGAGTATCTGTCGTCTTTCCCATTGCAGATACTACTGCAACTACCTCATTGCCTTCATCCTTTACTTTTCCCAGATATCTGGCAACATTCAATATTTTTTCAGTTGTAGCAACTGAACTGCCTCCATATTTATGAACAATTATCACTGTTAATCCTACTTTCCCTAATTCTGAAAATTTATATTTTTCTATTTCAGAATCATTTACTGATTTTAATTTATATGATGTAATTATACCCTATTTTTAATTACAATTCAAAAAATTCATCATTTCTTATAAGATCATCATATGTTTCCCTTTTTACTGCTACTTTAGCTTTTCCATCCTTTACAAATACAACTGCAGGTTTCAACATTCTGTTATAATTGCTTGACATTGTATAGCAGTATGCTCCTGTTGTTGATATTGCAAGTATGTCTCCTATTTCAGCTTTCTGAAGTTTACCTTTCTGTATAAGGATATCTCCTGATTCGCACAGTTTTCCCGCAATGGTTACTTTTTCTTCAGCTTCTTCACTCAGTTTATTTACAATTCCCGCTTCATATTCAGCCTGATAAAGTGCCGTTCTTATGTTATCAGACATTCCTCCATCTACAAACACATATTTTTTACCACCCACTGTTTCCTTTATTCCTCCGACAGTATAAAGCGTTGTTCCTGCATTTCCGACAATACTTCTTCCAGGTTCTATATTCAGTTCTGTAAATCCTATCTGATATTTAATTTCCATTGCTTCCGTATATGTGATTATTTCCTTCAGCACCTCTTCCACAGGCTTCACTTCATCTCCCTCTTTGTAGTAAACACCAAATCCTCCACCCATATTTACTGTCTGAACCACTATTCCAAGTTCTTTTTTCAGTTTGTCAAGGTATTTAAAAATCTCTTCCAGTGCAAATATAAAGAACACTGACTGGAATATCTGGGAACCTATATGAGTGTGAAATCCTCTGAAATCAAGATACTCACTATTGTCAATCCTTTTCACTATGTCAAAAAGGTTTTTCTGGAACAGTGAAATCCCAAATTTTGAAGTCAGTCCCGATGTTTTTATATAACTGTGAGTGTGTGCCTCTATTCCCGGATCAATTCTTATAAGTACCGCCTGTTTCTTCCCCTTTTCCTTACATATTTTTTCTAATTTTTCTATTTCATCTTCATTATCTATTACTATCTGCTTAATTCCAAAATCTATTGCCATTTCCAGTTCTTCATATGTCTTGTTATTTCCGTGCATATGAACTCTATTCATTGGAAATCCTGCCTTATATGCCGTATACAATTCCCCGCCTGAAACTACATCAAGCTCAAGTCCCTTTTTCTCTACAAGTTTCGCCATTCCTGTTGTCAGAAACGCCTTTCCTGCATAGGCGATCTGTGTTTCAAATCTTGGTGATCTGAATGCTTCCTTCATTTTATCTATTGTTGTTTCTATAAGTTCCTGATCCATCACATAAAGAGGTGTCTTAAATTCCTTCGCAAGTTCAATAGTGTCCACTCCTCCTATTGACAGATTCCCTTTTTCGTTTATTTTTGAAGTCCCAAATAATTTCATAATTTTCATTTTCCTTTCTTTATTAAATTATATGTACTCTATCAGCCTGGTTCCTTTACAGGAAAATTTCTATTATAACAAAAAATGCTGATAAAACGGCATCAGCATATAAAACATTTATTTTTATAAGTTAAAATTAAAAATTATGATTTATATCTGACAGCTCAACATTATCTTATTTTTAAGATAATGACAGTTCTATGGATATTTTCCATAGCCCCAGCAACAAAGGAAGTCACTCTTTGCACTTCGGCAGTTATTCCTTTCAGTTTACTTCACAGAATTGACTCTTCTCCATAAACCTACTTTTAATACCTGCACCTCTATCTTGATATATTATACATAATTTTTCTATCCTTGTAAAGTCTTTTTTAAACTTTAATTACTAATTTCTTCTTACTTCTTCTCAATTTCCACATATTTTATATTCATATTATGTTTACTTAAAAATAGCTGTTCAAATTCTGTCTTTATATTTTCTGCAGCCTTTTCAGTATTGTGGAGGTCATCAGTATGATAAACTACATCATATCCTTCTATTTTCTTCAGCAGTTCAAGCACATCTTCATAATACTTCTGGTGATCCGTTTTAAAGTACAGTTTCCCACCTTTTTTCAGTATTGTATCCATTCTTTCAAAAAGCTCTTTATTTATAAGTCTTTTATGTTCTTCCCCTTCCCATGGATCAGGAAAATTAATATACATTCCGGAAATTTCATTTTCTCCAATGAAATCAAGTACAGTTTCTCCTCTTTTTCTTATAAATAAAATATTTTTCAGATGTCTTTTCTGAGATTTTCTTGCCCCAAGTACAAGCCTTTTAAATCTCAGTTCCAGTGCAATATAGTTCCTGTCCTTAAATTTTTCGGCATTTCCCACCGTAAAATTTCCGCTCCCGCAGCCTATTTCAAGAAATATATCGTTGTCATTTCCAAAAAATTCATTCCATTTTCCTTTGTAGCTGTCAACTTTTTCGTTGTCATACATCAGGTAATCAGGATATTCAACCATTTCAAACATATATTTATTATAATTTCTTTTTGGCTTTTCAAAAAAATACTGCCACACTTCCTTTTTATTTTCAACTGTTCCCATTTGTAATTTCAATTTCCTTTCATTTTAATTTTCTAAACTGAATTTATAGCCATAGCTTATTCCAGTTCCTCTAAAATTTTATCTATCTCGTTATTTTTCCTAAAAAATTCCGAAGTGTCCACCATTTCAGATTTTCTCAAGTACTCAATAATCAGATTTTTATTTTCAACTATTTTTACAAAATCCATTTCTTTTGCATCTTCCACAATTTCGGTTATATTCTGATAATAATTTCCGATTATAGGCTTCTTGCCATAATAAAGAGGTTCCAATATAGAATGTCCACCAATATCCACAAGTGTTCCCCCTACAAATACAAAATCTGCAATCTGATAAAAATCTCTTAAGACTCCCATTTTATCCACTACTAATATATCTGTTCTTCTATCTTCTGACAGTAGCGAATAACTGATTTTTGAATTTTCAGTTTCTGGAGAAAAATCTCCTAATCCTGTTTCTCCTGTTTTTTCCATACTTTCTGGAAAAATCTGCTGTATTTCACTTATAACTTCATTAATTCTTTCAAGATGTCTCGGCACTAATATTATCTGATACTGTCTTTCCTCATTTATTTCCTTAAATACTTCCAACCAGATTTTTTCCTCGCCTGGACGTGTACTTCCGCAGACTATTATTTTTTTCTCCTTCTGAATATTATTTTTAATGTATTTTTCTTTTGCTTCTTCAGATATTTTTTCATATTTTATTGAATATTTCAAATTTTTGTATACCTTTATTTTTTCTTCAGATAATCCTAAACTTATATATCTTTTCCTGTCTTCATCACTCTGCACCATTATTTTTTCTGACTTATCAAGTATTTTTTTTATAAATCCCTTTATTTTCAAATAAGATTTCATTTTCTTCTCAGTCAGTCTTCCATTTATAATATAAAGTTTTGATTTCTCAGATGCAACAAAATAAAGATTTGGCCATATTTCTGTTTCAATAATAATTGTTTTTTTTATTTTATATCTTTTAAAAAGATTTATCAGGCATACATAATCATCCAGAGGAAAATAAAATATAACAATATTTTCATTATTTCCATAACTTTTTTCAGCAGCAGCTTTTCCAGTATCAGTCATTATTGACAGTATTATATTCTCTCCTTTTGAGATTAGCCTGTCAATCAATTCTTTCGAAAGATTAAATTCTCCTACAGATGACATGTGAATAAGTATGACTTCATTTTGATTGTTTAAAAATTTCCTGTTATTGAAATCCTGTTTCAGCCGTTTACTAAAAAATATACGCAATTTTCTGTTGAAAACTGAAACTACAAATATTATTCCATATATAAAATACCGCAGAATATTATAAACAACTATCATTTGCTGTCCTTCCCATTATAAAATCAGTATATAAAAAGACCGTCTCCTGATAGATATTATCTATTATGAAACAGTCTCTGAAACTTTTTTCAGTTTACTACTTAGCAACTTTTTCAGCTAATTTTTTACCTACTTTGAATTTAACTACTTTTTTTGCAGCTATTTTGATTTCTTTTCCTGTTTGAGGATTTCTTCCTGTTCTAGCAGCTCTTTTTTGAACATCAAATGTTCCCCATCCAACAAATTGAACTGTTTCACCTTTTATTAAAGAATTTTCAACTGTTAAAAGAAATTCATTTACTAATTCTTCTGCCCTCTTTTTAGTTTCTCCTGTAGCTTTTGCATAAGCCTCGATAAATTCTTTTTTTGACATACTTATTAACCTCCGTTATTTTTTTATTATAATAATTCTCTAATCATTATACACTATTTTTAAATTTTGTCCAGTACTTTTTTTATTTTTTTGATAT
>CAJPML010000041.1 GCA_905371725.1 Leptotrichia sp. oral taxon 215 | reverse complement strand
TGCATAATATTTTTTACTTATATACACTACAAAAAGCACTCCAATACAAAATCATTTATATAAAGGCAAATGGGAAAATCGGTGGAACATTTGAGTTTATAAAGCGGATGATTATTTTTTGTATTGGAGTGCTTTTTGTAGTGTATATAAGTAAAAAATATTATGCAGACAGTGTTTTAAGAAATATTGTCGCAACAGGGGCAGGGAGTCTGTCCTTTAAATTTTCAATATTTATAAATAATTTCATTTCAAGATATATTAAAAAATGTTAAAAAAAATATATTTGCAAAAAAAAAATGATAGGAGTATAATAAAAAACAGAGATTCAAATTTACATTTGATATTCCAATCTTTGAAGGAAGGGAGATGAAAGAATGAAAAAGAAAATAGTTATTTCCATACTGGGGCTATTTGTTTTAATGCTGGTTGTCAATATTATACTGTCACTTATTACAAGTTTTCTACCTGTAAAGTTTGTAATGCCTGATGGGTTAGTAGAGCCACCACATTATTATAACTTTGTTTTAGGAAAATATAATTTAAGTTTAAGCCAGACGGTTTTAAATACATGGGCTATAATGCTTCTGATTATAGTTCTTGTTAAACAGGGAGTAAAAAATATAAGTGTTACTAATCCAAGTAAAATGCAGATTATTTTAGAAGAGTATTATCATTTTATTGAAAATACATTTTTAGTTACATTTGGGAAGTATAAGGAAAAATTTATGCCATTTTTTTCGGCATTGTTTGCATTTATACTTTTTTCAAATTTAAGTCTGTTTTTATTTCCCTTTATTGTGACAGTAACTAAGGGGACAGAAGGATATACGGTAGGTCACTTTTTCAGAACTCCTACAGCAGATCCTAATACAGCGATAGGACTATCCCTTGTAGTGGCAGTGCTGTTCGTATCTGTCGGTATAAGAAAAGGTGGAGTGCTGGGTTATATAAAAAGCCTTATGCATCCTGCATGGTTTATGCTTCCTATAAATATTGTAGGGGAAATATCAAAAATATTGAACACTTCAATGAGATTATTTGGAAATATGCTTGCAGGACTTGTAATAGGAGGACTTTTATATAGTCTTGTAGGAAGAGGGCTGATCCAGTCATGGACTAACAATGCCCTTCACGGAAATTTTTCCTTTTCAGTAGGATGGCCGATGCTGATACAGCTTTATCTTGACGGATTTGTAGGAATAATACAGGCGTTTGTCTTTACAATGCTGTCATCAGTATATGTTGGAGAAGTTCTTGGAGAGGAAGCGGAAGAAGAAAATTAGAAATTATTATTGTGTAGATAAAAAAATGTAGATGAAAAATATAATAAAATAAAAAACAGGAGGATAAAGAGTTATGGAAGGAATAGTACAGGCAGCAGCTTTATTAGGAGCAGGAATAGCGGCAATAGGAGGAATAGGAGCAGGACTGGGGCAGGGAATTGCTACAGGATATGCAGTTGAGGCGATATCAAGACAGCCTGAAGCAAAACAGGATATAATGCAGACATTAATTACAGGATTGGCGATAACAGAATCAACAGGGATTTATGCATTAGTAATCTCATTCCTTTTAATATTCTTAAAAGGATAAGCGTTGTTTTAACTTTTAATATAGTACGTAAAATATTAAGGAGAGTAAAAATGTCAGAAGGAGCAAAATTAGTAAATATAGATTTTACGATGGCTATCCAAATAGTAAATTTTTTAGTGCTGGTTTATTTTTTCTGGAGAGTTTTTTCAAAGAAAATAGGGAAAGTTCTTGAAGAGAGAAAGCATCTTGCCCTATCGGAAATGGAAATAGTGGAAGAAGAAAAGGAAAAACTTGAAGAACAGAAAAAGGCAATGGAAAAACTGAAAAAAGAATCAAAGAGAAGAGCCAATGAAATACTTATTAAAGCTGAAAGACAGGCAGATGAAAGAAAAGACCAGATTGTTTCTTCAGCTATGAATAACAGGGAAAGAATGATGATGAAAGCTGAAGCGGATATTGAAAAAATGCGACAGAATGCTAAATTTGAGTTACAAAAGGAAGTAGGGGAAATGGCTGTCGAGCTTGCAGAAAAAATTATAAAGGAAAACATAAAGGACAAGCAGGATGAAATAATAGACAACTTTATTAATGAAATAGGAGATTAACAGGATGGACAAGGAGGCAATAGCTAAAAGATATGCATCAGCTATTTATGATATAGCAGAGTCTTCAGACAAAATAGGTGAGATAAGGGAGGCACTTAATATTCTGGCGGAAAATTACAATGAAGACGAGGAATTTAAAGTTTTTTTATTGGATCCGTCGATAAAATATGATGAAAAAGTCAGATATTTACATAAATCTTTTGATTTTATAAGTGAAGATGCCTTTAAAATAATAAATTACCTTGTAAAAAAGGGAAGAGTTTCCCTCGCTGAAAAAATAAGGGACAGCTATTTAAAAATTTATTATGAGAAAAATAATAAGATACTTGTAAATGCAACTTTTACAAAAGAGCTGTCAGATAATCAGAGGAAAGCGCTTATGAAAAAACTGGAAGAAAAATATAAAAAAAAGATAGTCTTAAATCTTTCAGTTGATGAAGAACTCATAGGTGGAGGAATTATAAAAATAGGAAATAAAGTAATAGACGGTTCAATTAAAAGCCAGATTGAAAACATAAAGAAGATATTTTAGAACAGGAGGTGTTTTTTCTTGAGAATTAAACCGGAAGAAGTCAGCAAGATTATCCGTGACGAAATAGAAGGATATAATAAATCGCTGGATATTGCAAATACAGGTACTATATTGGAAATTGGAGATGGAATAGCCAGAATATATGGATTAAGCAAGGCTATGTCAGGAGAGCTGCTGAAGTTTGAAAATGGTGTCATGGGAATGGTGCTGAACCTTGAAGAGGATAATATAGGAGCAGTTATTTTTGGTGAGTCCAGAGGTATAAAAGAGGGAGGAATTGTAAAAAGTACCGGAAAAGTTGCAGAAGTTCCTGCAGGAGAAGACCTTCTAGGGAGAGTTGTGAATGCTCTGGGAGAGCCCATTGATGGAAAAGGAAGCATTGAAGCTTCAAAATATATGAAAATAGAAAGACCGGCTTACGGAATAATAGACAGAAAACCTGTAAGTGAACCTCTTCAGACAGGGATAAAGGCAATTGACGGAATGTTTCCAATAGGAAAAGGTCAGAGGGAACTTATAATAGGAGACAGACAGACAGGAAAAACAGCCATCGCAATAGATACGATAATTAATCAGAAAAATAATGATGTAGTTTGTATATACGTGGCAATAGGACAGAAAAGATCAACTGTAGCACAGATATATAAAAAGCTTGAAGAGCTTGGAGCGTTAGAGTATACAATAATAGTTGCCGCAACAGCTTCAGAATCTGCTCCTTTGCAATATCTTGCACCATATGCGGGAGTTGCAATGGGAGAATATTTTATGGAACAGGGAAAACATGTACTTATAATTTATGATGACCTGTCAAAGCATGCGGTGTCATATAGGGAAATGTCACTTCTGCTTAGAAGACCGCCAGGAAGGGAAGCGTATCCTGGAGATGTATTCTACCTTCACTCAAGGCTGCTTGAAAGAGCTGCAAAACTTAGCGATGAACTCGGTGGAGGGTCTATAACTGCATTACCGATTGTAGAAACAAAGGCAGGAGATATTTCTGCATATATACCTACAAATGTTATTTCAATAACAGATGGACAGATATTTTTAGAAACAGATTTGTTTAATTCAGGATTCAGACCGGCAATAAATCCAGGAGTTTCAGTGTCAAGGGTCGGAGGAAGTGCACAGATAAAAGCAATGAAACAAGTGGCATCAAAAGTGAAACTGGAGCTGGCACAATATAATGAACTGCTGGCATTTACACAGTTCGGATCAGATCTTGACAAGGCTACAAGGGACCAGCTTAACAGAGGGGCAAAAATAATGGAGGTTCTGAAACAGAGCCAGTACAATCCTTACAAAGTTGAAGAACAGGTAGTTTCCTTCTACTGTGTTACAAACGGCTATTTTGATGATGTGCCTACGGAAAAGGTAAGGGCATTTGAACATGACCTGATTGAGAGCCTGAGAACAGAAAATGAAATTTTATCTGAAATAAAAAGAGAAGAAAAAGTAACAGATGAAATAAAGGAAAAACTGAATGAATACGTTACAGGATTTAAGCAGGATTATGTATGGTAGGTGACATAAATGGCTGAAAATATGAAAGAAATAAAAGAAAGAATTGACAGTGTAAAAAATACGAATCAGATAACTAATGCAATGAACATTGTTTCTTCAACTAAATTTAAGAAATTTCAGATTCTGACATTGAAATCAAGGGAATACTCAAAAACGATTGAAATTGCTTTTGATAATTTAGTTGCAGGATTAAAAAGTCATAGGTATGAAATATTTGACGGAAAATCTGAAGTAAAGAAAATAGGTATTGTTGTAATGACGTCTGACAGGGGATTATGTGGAAGCTTTAATTCAAACACCCTTAGAAAACTTGAAGAAATGAAAAAGAATTTTGAAAAGGAAAATAAGGAAGTTTCAGTGATTACAATAGGGAAAAAAGCAAAAGATTACTGTAAATCAAGAAACATAACAGTAGACAGTGAGTATACCCAGTTAATACCTGAAACTATGTTTGAAAAAGGTAAAAAAATAAGTGAAGATATTGTACAGTTCTACCTGAATGATTTTTATGATGAAGTATATCTGATTTTTTCAAGATTTGTTTCTGCAATTGAATATAATATTCAGATAGAAAAAATTCTTCCAATAGAGAAAAAGGAAGGGCTTCCTAACAAGGAATATGTATTTGAGCCTTCAGAGAAAGAAGTTTTACGTTCTTTCATTCCTAAAGTTCTGAATATAAAATTATATCAGTCATTGCTTGAGAATTCTGCCAGTGAGCATTCGGCAAGAATGTCCGCCATGAAACAGGCCAGTGACAATGCTGAAGAAATGATAAGAAAACTTACAGTGCAATATAACAGGGAACGTCAGACAATGATTACGCAGGAATTGTCTGAAATAGTAAGCGGTTCGGAAGCGCTGAAATAAAATTTGAAATGATGAATAAAAACTGAAGAAATATATGGAAGAAAAAAGGAACGCAATAAGCAGAGGAGGTTAAAAAGTTGCTTAACAAGGGAAAACTGGTTCAGATAATTGGACCGGTCATAGATGTTAGATTTGAAGAGAAACTGCCGGATATATATAATGCCCTGGAAGTGTATGATGATAACGGTGAAAAGCTGGTTGCCGAAGTACACTCGCATAATGGAAATAATGTTGTCAGGGCAGTTGCAATGACAGGAACAGATGGACTTAGAAGAGGTCTCGAAGTAGTGGATACAGGAAAACCCATACAGGTTCCTGTGGGAAGACAGACACTTGGAAGAATATTTAATGTACTGGGGGAACCTGTTGACAATGGAGAAGCAGTCAGTTCGGATTTTATGGATTCGATACATAAGGAAGCACCTTCATTTGAACAGCAGGGTACTGACAGTGAAATACTTGAAACAGGGATAAAAGTGGTAGACTTACTGGCTCCATATCTTAAAGGTGGAAAAATAGGACTATTTGGAGGTGCAGGAGTAGGTAAGACAGTACTGATACAGGAACTTATAAATAATATTGCAAAAGGGCATGGAGGACTTTCTGTATTTGCAGGAGTGGGAGAAAGAACAAGAGAAGGAAGAGATCTATATAATGAAATGAAGGAAAGTGGCGTATTAAATAAGACAGCACTGGTTTATGGACAGATGAATGAGCCGCCTGGTGCAAGACTGAGGGTAGGACTTACAGCGCTTACGATGGCAGAATATTTCAGGGATAAAGAAGGACAGAATGTGCTGCTGTTTATAGACAATATATTCAGATTTACTCAGGCAGGAGCAGAAGTTTCAGCTCTTCTAGGAAGGATGCCTTCAGCGGTGGGATATCAGCCGAATCTGGCAACAGAGATGGGAGCACTGCAGGAAAGAATAACTTCCACAAATACAGGTTCAATAACTTCTGTACAGGCAGTTTATGTACCAGCAGATGATCTTACAGATCCGGCACCTGCAACTACGTTTGCACATCTGGATGCGACTACGGTTCTGTCAAGACAGATAGCATCTCTGGGAATTTATCCTGCCGTGGATCCGCTTGATTCCACATCAAGAATACTGGAGCCTGAAATAGTAGGAAATGAGCATTACAAAGTTGCAAGGGAAACTCAGAAGGTATTACAGAGATATAAGGAACTTCAGGATATAATTGCAATACTTGGAATGGATGAACTGGATGAGGAAGATAAGCTGACTGTAAACAGGGCAAGAAAAATTCAGAGATTTTTCTCACAGCCGTTTTCAGTAGCAGAACAGTTTACAGGAATGAAAGGAAAATATGTTCCTCTAAGGGATACAATAAGAGGATTTAAGGAAATTCTTGATGGACTGCATGATGACCTTCCTGAACAGGCATTTCTATATGTAGGAACTATTGATGAAGCAGTTGCAAAAGCAAGGGAACTTATGAATGAATAAAAAATCTAAAGACAGGAGAAAACTATGGCAACAGAATTTATCGCAAAAGCTGTAACGCCTGAAGGTCTTGTTTTCAGAAAACCTGTAACTTTTTTAAAGATAAGAACCGAAAATGGAGATATCGGAATACTGGCAAACCATATTAATTTTATATCTCCTCTCGGTGCAGGTGAAATGCTTATAAGAGAAAAAGATAATAAGGAAACTTCCTACTACATATCGGGAGGATTTCTGGAAGTAAGACAGGATAAAGTAGTAATCCTGGGAGAAGATGTACTGGAAGCTACAACAGCAGAAGCTATGAAAATGGCAAGACAGGCTGCGATTGAGCAGGCAAAACAGCATAAAATAAGGGAAGAACAGGATATTTTAGGAAGTAAGAAAAAAATTCAACAAAATTTACGAAGAAAATAGTGCAATTATTTTGTTTATATGTTATTATATAAGTAATAAGTATAAATGGAGACGAGTTTATGAAAAAATATCTGGATGAAATGACGACGGAAGAATTAGTACATCTCGCAATGCAGGAATGTATCTTTCTTGAATTAACTTTTAATAGGGAAAAAACCATAAAAAGGCTTGAAATGAAAGGATATGAGCGTATTAGAGATAAAAAGTCTGAACTGTTGGCACAAGAAGAAAAAGTTTCAATAAAAGAAGAGACTGCCCATCTGGAAGAAAAAAATGAAGATATAGAAAACACAGGAGGCTACGAAGTTATGAAAGAAGATTTGATTTTGAAAGAAAAAATAGCAATAAAAGAAGAAATTGAAGTTGAAGAAGTAGACTTTTCTGTAGAATCTATATTCCCTTATAGAAGTAGAAGCTATTATAGAAATTATCCTAACAGAAAGTTGATGAAATCTGTTATAAGAATTCACAGAGGAAATAAAAAAGAGTCTTTACAGGATTTTTCTTTTAACTACAAGGATATAGATGAAGAGCAGATAAAAAAAAGAGAAATTGAAACAGAAATTAACCGTTCAAAATTTGAAAAAAGAGCAGAATATGAAATTAAATCAAAAGATGAAGACATTTATTTTGATAAGGCATATCTGCCTAACTCATATTTTGTTGATGAAGTAGTCTTAATGCCTAAAA
>CAJPML010000040.1 GCA_905371725.1 Leptotrichia sp. oral taxon 215 | reverse complement strand
TTTACAAATAAAAAAATAATAAGTATAACCTAAAAGCAAAAGAAAATTATATAGGAGGATTTTTTATTATGAAAAAAACAGCAATTTTATTACTAGTAGGAGCATTATTTCTAGTAAGTTGTGGAAAAAGTGAAGCACCTAAGGGAGATGCAAAAGCTGATACAACAGCTTCACAGAAAGTACAGGATAATGATCAGGTTGATTTGAGCAAGGAAACAGCTGATTATAAAAAATTTGTTGAAGAGCAGATTGATATGCTTTTAAAAGACACAGAAAATTTTGCTCAGTTATTGAAAGCTGGAAAACTGGATGAAGCTAAAAAAGCATATCCATTAATCCGTATGGCATATGAGAGATCAGAACCAATTGCTGAAAGCTTTGGAGAATCTGATATTAAGATAGATTACCGTCTGGCAGATTTTAAAGAAGAGTTTAAAACTGAAGAAGGATGGAAAGGTTTCCATAGAATTGAAAAAATATTATGGGAAGAAAATACTACAAAGGGTACTGAAAAATATGCAGATGAACTCGTGAATGACATCAAGGAGTTAAAAGCTAAAATAACAACTATAGAAGTAACTCCTGATTTAATGCTTACAGGAGCCATTGATCTGTTAAATGAAGTGTCAACTCAAAAAATTACAGGAGAAGAAGAAATTTTCTCACATACTGACTTATATGATTTCAGAGCAAATATCGAAGGAGCTCAGAAAATATTTGAATTATTTAGACCTAAACTGGAGAAAAAGGATGCAAAACTTGTAGCAACTTTAGATGCAGAATTTAAAGCAGTGAATGACTTACTAAATAAATATATGACAGATGACAAACATTATAAATTGTATACAGATTTAACAAAAGAAGATACAAAGGCATTGGCAGAAGCAGTTACTAAACTAGGAGAACCTTTATCTCAAATGGGAATCATAACAGAAGCTGTTAAAAAATAATAAATACAGCATTAAAAAAATGACAACAGAGAAAGTATGTAATAATTAGAAGAAGAGGTAAAATAATGAGTGACGGAAATGACAAGAAATGGTTTGATAAAAAAATATCACGTCGTGATTTTCTTAAAAAAGCAGGAATGGTAGGGGCAGGAGTTGCAATTGGAGCAAGTGGAGCTGGAAGCATTTTTGCAAATATATTAAATAGCAAGACAGATCAGATAGTAGGTGACGAAAAGATTTCTTTTTATGGGGAACACCAGTCGGGAATAGCTACTCCTGTACAGAAAAATGTATATTTTGCAGTTCTGGATCTTCATTCAGAGGATAAGGCTGCAATTATAGAAATGTTCAAGGAATGGACAAAATATACAGAGAAGCTTATGAAGGGGGAACTTGTTGGTGAAGAATTGAAAAATCATTTGTTACCTCCAATAGATACAGGGGAAACTATGGGATTGAATCCATACCGTTTAACAGTAACATTTGGGGTGAGTCCATCCTTTTTAGACAAATTGAAGCTAGGCAATAAAAAAATGGAGGAATTTAAAGATTTGCCACATTTTCCCAGGGATCAGATAAAGGATAAGTATAAAGGTGGAGATATATGTATTCAGGCATGTGCTGACGACGCTCAGGTAGCATTCCACGCTGTAAGAAATCTTGTCCGTAAAGGACGTTCATTAGTCACATTAAAATGGACTCAGTCAGGTTTTCTTCCTATTGGCAATGGAAAGGAGACTCCTAGAAATCTTTTCGGATTTAAGGATGGAACAGAAAATCCTAAAAATAATAATGATTTCAAAGATGTTGTCTGGTATGATAAAAACAACTGGCTGAAAAACGGGACTTTTCTTATAGTCAGACGTATTCAGATGCATCTTGAAACATGGGATAGAACTAATTTACAGGAACAGGAAAATACATTTGGAAGATACAAGGAAAGTGGAGCTCCATTCGGAGAAAAAGATGAATTTGCAACGATAGATATAAATAAACTGGGAGCAGATGGAAAACCTATCCTTCCAATTGATTCGCATGTTTATCTTGCCAAAAAAGCTGAAACTAAAATATGTCGTCGTGCTTTTTCATATTCTGACGGAATAGATGAAGTGAGCGGACAATTTGATGCAGGGCTTCTGTTCATATGTTTTCAGAAACATCCTGATCAGTTTATAAAAATACAGAACAGTCTAGGAAATGATGACAAGCTTAATGAATATATTACCCATGTTGGGACAGGAATCTTTGCATGTTTCGGAGGAATAAAGGAAGGAGAATATATTGGGCAGAAATTATTTGAATAGAATAATAATATTACTGATTCTTTGTTTTATGCTATCCTTTAATAATGTTATTGCAAAGGAAAGTTACAGCGAACTTTACATAAAAATAACGGATGCGGCAACAGCAGTGAAGAATAACAGACAGGATGATGCAAAAAAACTTTTTTCCGAAATTAAGGAAGAATTCAAAAAAGTAAAAAATTCAGATTCTGTACAGGGAAAAAAAGTACAGGAACTTTTAAATAAAGAGAAAAACACATTGACAGAAGATGATTTAAGGCAGGTCACTGCTGCACTGCTTTCCTTTGAAAAGGAGCAGAATCCTGTCAATGATGAGGAAGAAAAGAAAAATTTCAAGTCAAGAATGTATCCTGCTTTAGATGTACTGGAAAAAGCAATCCAGTCTAAGAATGTAGAACAGATGAAAAAGGAATATCTGAAATTTAATGGAGTTTGGACAAGAAATGAAAGTTTTATAAGAAGCAGAAGTGTTTCTTATTATGGAAAAGTAGAAACTGCAATGTCATTTCTTAGAAGTTCGATGGAAGTTGAGCCTTTTGATTATGAGAATACAATAAATTCTTTTAACGATTTGAAATCAAGCATACAGGACTACCTGGAGGGTAAGAAAATAGAAAATAATGTTTCAGGTACAGTTACATTGAAGGAAGCAGTGGATATGTTAAAGGATGCTCTTGAAGCTTTTAAAAATGGTGATAAGACAAAAGGTCAATCAAAAGTGAAGGAGTTTATCCAGGTATGGCCTACAGTTGAAGGGGATGTCAGTACAAGAAACTCAGCATTATATACAAAGGTGGAAACACAGACTCCTATAATTATGGTAAAAGGTACAGATAAACAGTATCAGGAACAGTTGCAAGGATTGATTGCCGAATTGTCGCAAATTGACACAAAAGCAAAGTATACCTTCGTTGATGCAATGTTTATACTGTTACGGGAAGGAGTAGAAGCACTACTTATAGTTCTTGCTCTTGTGAGCAGTCTGAAAGCCGCAAACCAGAAAAAGGGGTTGCGTTGGGTATATACAGGAGCAGCTGCCGGGATTTTAGCAAGTGTTATAATAGCATTTATGCTTCAGGCTTTATTTCCTGCAGTATCTTCAGGAAGAAACCGTGAAATTCTAGAAGGATTTGTAGGAATATTCGCAGTTGTAATGATGATTGGTATAGGCTTCTGGCTACATAGTAAATCATCTCTTAAATCATGGAAAAACTATATTGATAGAAAAATGGATATAGTTTTAAGTACAGGAAGTTTTATATCAATGTTTGTACTGAGTTTTCTGGCAGTATTCAGGGAAGGTGCAGAAACAATTCTGTTCTATGTAGGGATTTTACCGTTAATTTCACTGCAGAATCTAATTATAGGTGTTGTAAGTGCAATATTAATATTGATTGTAATTGCACTTGTCCTGATATATGCATCTTCAAAAATAAAAATACATCAGGTATTTTTTGTACTGACATGGACAATCTACTTCCTTGCGTTCAAAATGCTTGGAACAAGTATACATATGCTGCAGGTTGTAGGAATTTTACCATTGCATGTGATACATTTTATTCCTACAGTTGAAGTTTTAGGAATTTATGCAAACATAGAAGTATTTATAAGTCAGTTAATTCTGATAATTATAATTGTGGTAGCAACATTAAAAAGAAAAAATAAGTAAGAATTGTAAAAGTAAAAGAAAATAGCTATAAAATGAAAGAGCAGTTTAAAAAATTAAAAAATATCGGAAAGGAAGAAATATGTCTAATATTAATGAACAGACACTTATAGAACATCTAAGCGAATTCAGGAAGAGGCTTATTATAACAATTATATTTTTTATTACGATTTTTCTGATAAGCTTGGTGTTCTGTTCCGATATTTACAAAATGTTGACAGGATCCTTTAAGGAGAAATTGATGGTTTTAGGACCTGATGATATTCTGGGTATTTATTTAATGTTGGCTGGAATATGTTCCTTCAGTGTAACTTTACCTTTTGCAAGTTATCAGATATGGGCGTTTATACGTCCGGCATTGGAAGAAAAAGAGGCAAAAATGGTTCTGTCGTATGTTCCTGCAACTTTCATATTGTTTATAACAGGACTCTCTTTTGGTTTTTTCTTTGTAACTCCAGCTTTACTGAATGTATTATTGTCTTTTGGAGACAATCTTTTCAATATTCAGCTGACAGCAAACAATTATCTGACATTTGTATTGCATACATCATTGCCATTAGGAGTTATATTTGAACTGCCTGTAATTGTAGCGTTTCTTACATCGTTACATATTCTGACACCGCAATATCTTATAAAAAATAGACGATATGGTTATTTTGCTCTGCTGGTGGTAGCAGTTGTAGTTACTCCTGCTGATTTTATAAGTGATTTGACAATGGCAGCACCACTAATTTTACTTTATGAGGCGAGTATTATTGTATGTAAATATATTTACAGGAAAAGGAGGAAAGATTAGAAATGGGACTTTTTAGAGATATTGGAGCACCAGGACTTATAGTTCTTATATTAGGTGCATTATTAATTTTTGGGCCTAAAAGGCTTCCTGAACTTGGAGAAGCTATTGGAAAAATGTTCAGGGAATTTAAAAAATCAGTTTCTGAAATAGAAGAGAGCATAGATAAAAAAGATACTAAAGAAACAAAGGCTGAAGATGAAAAAAATAGTTAAAAACAAAAAAGATTGTTTATGAAGTTTTAGATTTTAGTAAAGCTTTGGAAATAATCTTTTTTAATTCATAAGAAAATTATAAAAAAATTTGCTTTTTTTCATTTAAGTGGTAATATTTTATTGGAGTACATTACAGTACAAAATGAAAGGTGAGAAAAAATGAATTGTGAAAAGTTGTCATTAAATGAAAGAATAAACATATTGAAAATGATTTTATATTTTGATGAAAGTGGACTGAAACTTTCAGACATAGCAGAAACAATGAAAATACCTAAAACAGATGTAAGAAAAGATCTGGAAGTCATGTCTGAAGAACTTGGGAAAGACGGAATAAGACTGGTTTATGAAAATTATAAAGGATACAGGCTTACAGGAAATAAAGGAGATCTTCTTGTAAAAAGAGTTGGAATAATTGAAGATATTATCAGGGAACTGAAAGAAACTGGAGATTTTTTTAATAGGGAAAAATCGACAACATGGCATAGAGAAGAGTATTTTTATGGATATATAAAATATGAAAATATGGAAATAACAAGGAAATTTCTGGAACTGATTGAAAAGGAACTGAGTCTTAAAATTGATGAAGAAATTTATAACAGAGTGTTTTCCTATATTTTAATGCTTATTAATTTTGATGAGTTATATGACAATATGGAAGAACTGCTGTCAAGAAATTTTCTTTTCCATACGCTGGAATATCTTGCTGTTGAACGTATTCTGGGAAAATTATTCAAGGAAAATGACAGGAAGGAAAAAATAAAGGAAGCAAATCTTCTTCTGATTACTGATTTAATTATGGGAATAGGTGTCAACGGTTTGAAGAATGATATATTTTATAAATGGATAAATGAAGAAGCTGTTGTGGAAGAAATTGTAGGGAAAGTCAGTGGAATGATAAATCTCGACTTGAAAGAAGACAGAATACTCATTACAGGTCTTGTTGATAACCTGAAATCTTCAATATACAGGATAAACAATGATATTCAGATAATAAATTCAGTATTTAAGGATCTTATATTAAATAGGGACAAAAATATTGCAATTGTGAAAAAGGCAATCGGGGAAATGGAAAAGGAATTTAAAATAAATTTTACTGACTATGAGATAGCTTCCATGGCTTATCAGATAAAGTCTTCAATTAAAAGAACAAAGAGGAAGAATATAAAGAAAGTTCTGCTGATTTGCGGACTTGGATACGGAAGCTCAAAAATACTTGAAGAAAGCCTGAAGGAAAACTATGAACTGGATATAGTTGATATCATCCCATATTATCTTGCAGATGATCTTATACCAGGATACAAGGAAGTTGATTTTATATTGTCAACAATAGAAATACACAGACAGTTTGAGGTTTCATATGGAATTCCAATTATAAAAATAAATCCTATAATGCAAGATGAAGATTTTGAAAGGCTTGCAGAATACGGTATAGAAAAAAATAGAACAAGCGTATCCTTGAAAAAATTAATTTCCATAATAGAAAGCAACGCAGAAATAAATGATAAGCAGAAACTGATTGACAGTTTAAAGGATGAATTTGAAGACAAAATCGTAAATGATATTCAGAAGACAGGCCATACATTGAGAAAATTACTGAAAAAAGAAAATATAAAATTTATAGAGGGAGTAGAAGATTGGAAGGAGGCTATACTTCAGTCAGGTAATTTACTCGTATCAAATAGAAAAGTGACTTCAGAATATGTAAAGGAAATGATAGAGCTTGTTGAAAAGCATGGTCCTTATATTGTAATAGAAGAAGGTATAGCGATGCCACATGCAGGAATATCTGAAAATGTTCTTGAAACAGGAATATCACTACTTGTAGTCAAAGAAAAGGTTGCACTTCCTGAAGGAAGAAATGCCAATATATTTTTAAGCTTTGCGGCAAAAAATAAAAATGATAATATAGATATAATGAATGATCTCTTTGAACTTATAACAAAGCATAAATTTATAGACGAAGTTTCTAAAATGAAAAGTTACGGTCAGCTTGAACAATATTTTAAGGAAATAATAAAATAGATTGGTAAAAATTGTTAAATTTAAAGATTTTGTAATTCCATTTTTACAAATATATTTTTGATTCAGAAAGAGGTGTTTATGAAAAAAATAATATTATTTATGAGTATACTTGCGGTAGCAAATATAAATGCTAAAAGTCGAAGTGAAATGATAAGGGAAGATTTATCAAAGTTAGGAATTTCACAGGAAATAATAGTAAAAACAATAGAGCTGGATAAGGAGATACCTAATGTAGTGAGTGAGCCTGATAGGGAAAAAATAGAAAATATGGCGTTAGAAATTGAAAAATTGCTAAAAAGGAATGAGAAAAATTTTGTGCTGTCAGAAAATTTGATAAATATTTATAATGCAATTGGAAAAAATGATACTGAAAAATTAAATAATCTGAAACATTATGAAAAATATAATCCTCATGAAGTTTCAAAACTGTTTTTTTCAAATATGTACTATTCTAACAAAGGAGATATGGAATCTTTTGATAAAAACTATGAAAAACTTAAAGAGAAATATCCAGATTATTTAATTACAAGAATTGCTGTGACATATGTGATAGGAAGGGATGCAATCTGGAATGTTATGAAAAACGATGAAAAAGCAGCACTTTCAACTTTAAATTCTATTATGAAAATGTGTGATGATAAAGAAAAAACAGAGGAGTCACATATTTCTGATGAGCAGGCATGGGCATATAAATTAACTATGGGATGGTTTGCAATAAGTTTTTATTTAAATGAGAACCGTACACAGGATGCAATTGATTTTTATTATGAAAATTTTGAAGGAAAAAATAAGCCAAGTG
>CAJPML010000039.1 GCA_905371725.1 Leptotrichia sp. oral taxon 215 | reverse complement strand
ATATGTTAGAATACATTTAAGAACAAATGAGAATGTTAATTGGTATTTTATGTTAGGTAAGTTATTTAGAAGGAAAAAAGTTAAGGCGAAAATATTATATTTTCGTCTTTTTATATGTGCTGTTTGTACATGATACAAAAATTGTATAGACTAAAACATTTAAAAATGATACAATTTACTACTAGAAAATTAAAGCATATAGAATTAAATAAATAAAAGAGGATAGGAGGCATATATATGAATAGGGAAAATTTATGGAAAAGTTATACTGAAGAGGAAAAAAAGAGGATTTTTGAATTTTCGGAAGAATATAAGGCATACCTTGATTCTGCAAAGACAGAAAGGGAATTTGTAACTATTACCGAAGAAGAACTTAAGAAAAATGGATTTGTTAACATAAATGAAAAAACAGAATTAAAAAAGGGAGACAAAGTTTATTTTAATAACAGGGACAAAAACCTTATTGCAGTAATAGTGGGTAAAGATATTAAAAGTGGAATTAATATGATAGTTTCACACATTGATTCTCCAAGGCTTGATTTAAAACCAAATCCAATAAAGGAAGAAGAGGAGTTTGCTCTTTTAAATACCCATTATTATGGAGGAATAAAGAAGTATCAATGGGCAGCAACGCCTTTAGCTCTACATGGAGTGGTATTTCTGGCTAATGGAAAAAAAGTTACACTTTCAATAGGAGAAAAGGATACAGATCCCGTATTCAGTGTGCCTGACATACTTCCACATCTGTCCTATAAGGTTCAGGATGAGAGAAATACCAGGGAAGTTATCAAAGGTGAGGAACTGAAGCTTTTATTTGGAAATATGCCGGTGAACGATGAAAATGTCAAAAAACAGACAAAGCAGCTTGTGCTTAATAAACTTAAGGAAGAATATGGAATAGAAGAAGATGACTTTATTACTGCAGAGCTTGAAGTAGTTCCTGCAGGAAAGCTGAGGGATGTGGGAATTGATCAGAGTATGATAGGAGGATATGGGCAGGATGACAGAATATGCGCATATACTTCGTTAAGAGCCCTTTATGAAGTGAAAAATCCTGAAAAGACTGTAATGGTATATCTGACAGACAAGGAAGAAATAGGAAGTGAAGGTTCCACAAGCTTAAAGACAACACTGCCTGAACTGATTGTAGGAAAACTGCTTTCCATGACAGAAGAAAACTATAATGATCAGATTCTGAGGGAAACTCTATGGAATTCAAAGGCTTTATCATCAGATGTCACAGCGGCAATGAATCCTGTATTTAAAAGTGTTCATGACCCTGAAAATGTTGCGAGACTTTCCTACGGATTGGCATTTGCAAAATATACAGGAAGCAGGGGAAAGGTAGCTGCAAACGATGCAGATGCTGAATTTATTCATGAAATAAGACAGATATTTAATAAGAACGATATAAAATATCAATTTGGAGGATTTGGAAAAGTTGATGAAGGTGGAGGAGGAACTGTTGCAAAATTTCTTGCCTATTATGGAATAAGAACAATAGATGCAGGACCGGCGCTTTTATCAATGCATTCGCTGTTTGAAATATCCTCCAAGGCTGACTTGTATGAAACATACAGGGCTTATAAAGTATTTTTTGAAATATAGATTTTCTTATCTGAAAATCAGAGGATAAGAAGTGTAATAAAGGAATTGGGAGAGAAATGAAAAACATACTGCTAATATTTAGAAACAATGAGCTATATAAAAAAATAGATTTTAAACAAAGAAATGATGGACTGTATGTCTGCAAATGGTCGAATATAGAATCAGGAAGCTATTCTTTTTCATTGGAGGATGAAAATGGAAATCTGAAGGGAGTTACTTATAATCATACTGCTCCTTTCGCAACTGATTTTGAAGCAAAAATAGAAAAAGATGTAACTCCAAAACCAATAACGGGATTTCAGAAGGGACTGGATATACTGGTAACTTATGATTCTGAAAAAAATAAGGTTCTGTTTTCGAAAACAAAATTTTATAGAATGAGACTGGATATAAAGGATTTTAATCTGGAAAAAGCTGATGAAATGAAAATATCCGGTGTTTTTAACGGATGGACCGGAGACAGTGAACCTATTCACCATATAGAAGGTACGTTTTATGAAGTTGAGCTGGCACTGTCTGAAGGAACTTATGAATACAAATATTTAATTGACAATGAATGGTATCCAAAAAATGAAAATCTGAAACTTATAATCGGAGAAAACGGAGCGCTGTTTCCGCAGGGAGATATTGGAACAGGAAAATTTGTCTTTGAAGCTATAGATAGGAAAACTAACCTTAAGGCAATAGTTCATAATTATGAAAGCCTGAAGTATTTTAATAAGCTTTCAGACAGGGAATATGAGTTTAAAATAAGAACACAGATGAATGATGTCGAAAGAGCTTATATAAGTGTAGTCCTGAATGAGGAAGACAATTATGAAATGATTTATGAGCTTGAAAGATTTAGAGACAGAACAAATGGATTTGATTATTTTGGAAGAATAATCGACTTTGGAAAGGAAGTCGAAAAGCTTCTTTATTTCTTCGTTTTAGAAGACGGAGGAGTCAAGGCGTATTTTGATGGAAAAGATTTGACATTTGATAAGAAGCCGAAAAGGCTTTCTGTGAAAACAACTGAGGAAGATATTCAAATATTTAAAATACCAAACTGGTCCAAGGAAGCAGTCTGGTACAATATATTTCCTGATAGATTTTATAACGGAAATAACTATAATGATCCGATTTTTAATGAATTTGGACCGGAAGCATTTAAAGTAAATGAACTTCATGAGCAGAATTTTATAGAGAAATATAAATGGTCTAAAAATGAAAATGAGGAGCAGTTTGACAGAAACAGATGGACTTCTGATTTTAGCCATCAGGTTTCATGGGAGAAAGAAAAGGAAAAAAATATAAATTACAGTTTGAAATACGCCAGAATGTATGGTGGAGATCTGAAAGGAATTAAGGAAAAGATTCCTTACATGAAGGAACTGGGAATAAATGCAGTATGGCTAAATCCTGTATTTTTTTCCTATCAGAACCATAAATATGGAGCTGATGATTTCAGGCATATTTCACCGGATTTTGGTACTATAAGGACAAGCGGGAAAAAACATGGAGTTGAAATATCTGAAAACAACGGATATGGAAATAAGTCATACATTGATGTTCTTGGAAAAAATGCAGTCAATAACAGCGAACTGAAATTACTGGAAGTAAACCTGAAAGGTGAAAATAAAGGGAAAAATGGATACGGAGAAACAGAAAATCCAGCTACATGGGTATGGACAGAATCAGATCTTATTATGGCTGACTTAATAAAGGAATTTCATAAGAATGGAATAAGAGTCATATTTGACGGAGTGTTTAACCATAGCAGTGACAGACACTGGACTTTTAATATGGTAATGGCTGATGGTGAAAAATCCGAATATAAGGACTGGTACAAGTTTACAGATTTTAAGGAACATGTTCCGGTGGAAGAACATTTTTCCGATGAGGATGCCTACCTGACTGTAAGTGCGAATAAAAACAGGGTAATTTACAATGCATGGGCAGGTTTTAATTCACTGCCTGAATTTAACACGTTCAATGAACAGTATAAAGAATATATTTTCAATATTACGAGAAAATGGATGTATGGACCTGATGGAAGAGTTTCAGCTAACTGGCAAGATGATGACGGGATAGACGGATGGAGACTTGATGTGCCAAACTGTCTGGAAAATCAGAAATTCTGGCATGAATGGCGGGAAGTTGTGAAGGATGTAAAGGCGGACTCCTATATAACTGCCGAACTGTGGGGAAATGCTTCAGGAGATATAAACGACGGTAATAAATTTGATACTGTAATGAATTATGAATGGCTGAAAACAGTGATAGGATATTTTATAAATCAGGGAAAAGAAGGCGGAGATACCTACAAGCTCAAAGCTCAGGATTTTTTCAATGAACTGAGGGAAAAAAGAACGTGGTATCCATTTCAGGCATTGCAGGCTTCCCAGAATTTAAATGGTTCACACGATACAGACAGGCTTTATTCTAGAATTGTGAATGATAAGGTAGGAAGAAATCTGGAAGAAGGAAAGCAACTTGAAAAAGGGTATAACGGAATAAGACCTGACCTAGCTTCGAATTATCATCCAAACACTACAATAGACTGGATTAGCAGTAATATTAAGCCAAAGGATATATTAAAACTTATATCAATTTTCCAGATGACATATATAGGTGCTCCAATGTTATTTTACGGAGATGAGGTAGGTATGTGGGGAGCTACAGATCCTTACTGTAGAAAGCCTATGCTCTGGGATGAGTTTATCTATGATGTGGAAAAAAATCCTTCTAAGATAAACAGAAATGAAGAATATGAGCAGTATCTTGATAAGGATTTATTTCAGTGGTATAAAAAACTTATAAAAATAAGAAGAGAAAACAGGGTTCTTGTATATGGAAAATTCAAGGAACTGCTTGCTGATAATGAAAATGACGTAATAGCTTATGAGCGTTCAAATGAAGGACGTTCCATTATTACTGTTATAAATAATTCCTTTAAAGATGTGGAAAATATAGAATTTATTACTGGTCATCCTAATGAAAAGTATCTGGATCTAATAAAGGGAAATATTGTTAAAATAGATGGGAAAGGAAAAATAAAACTGTCCCTGAAGGCGAAACAGGGAATGATATTAAAACGTTGGGTAAATGAAAAAGTACCGGATAATGTGAGAATGTTTAGATATTAGAAACATTAACTAAATTAAAATGTGTCTGAAAAACTTAATAAAAATTTGGAGATTATCTCAATATATTTTTATTAGAAATAGAGTTTTCAGGCACATTTTTATATATAAATATTCTATAATATGTATGTGTAATTTTTTATTATTGTTTATATTATACTATAAAAAAAGAGAAAGTTATTGGAAACTTATTTTTTAAAAGTCTTAAAACACTTATATAATATTGATTTTATTTTTAATTTAGATTTGTTTGACATCCTGACACTTTGATTTAAATTTAAAACTAAAAAGTTTTATGAAAATGCAGGGAATAGATTTTAATATTTATATTTTAACTAATATAAGTATCTATAACCTGTCAAGTATAAATTGTTATATCCGTTACCATTGAAGTACATTTTATAAACTCCTCCAACATAAAGATTTTTTCTAGTTGAATAGTTTACATCTGTAAAATTGAAATGTCTTCCAGATTCTAAGCTTACGCAGTTTGCATAACCTGTCCCGTTTTTATAAGTTCCTACAGATGTGATTTCGCAGCTTTCAATAAATCTTGAACTTGCGAATCCTAACAGTCCAAATAATAAAAATATTGAAACAATAAGTTTTTTCATAAGTATCATCTCCTAATATTAAATTCAGGATGTCAATTCCCATTTATAAAATAACATATTTTCATTAAAGAAAAATGAGAGATTTATACATGTGAGCAATTATTTTTATTTTTTCCAGATAATATTTATAATTTGCAAAATGCAATATGTTATTCCACTGGCGATAACAGGGCCTGCTGCGACTCCTTTCATGAAAACAACTCCGATTATTGTGCCAAAAACAAGGGCAACAGTTATTTCAGGCTGTCCTGAAAGTAGATTTACACCTTTTTCTGAAAGCAGGGAAACTCCGATTCCACTTAATATTGCAACCCATCCAATAGGAGATTTAAAGGCATTTACAAGATCAAGAAATCCTATTTCCTTAGTTGCTATAGGAATTAAAATTGCAACTGTAATAACTAATACACCCCAGTTTATTCCTTTTTTTCTAAATTCGGTCATTATATTATCTGTAAATGGTAAAAATTTTAATATCATTACAAAAATTGTTGCTATTATTATAGACTGATTTTTTGACACAATTCCGACAACCAGTATTAATCCTAAAAATAACCAGCTTTCCATCTCTCACTCTCCTTAAAAAAATATTAAATTTGATATTATAATTTATGTTAATTATATCGGATAACAGGAAAAATTACAATAACCTTGTCTATTTAAAATATATTATAACATTTCAATATACAAATAGCAGGTAAATTCCTACTTTTTTGAATATAAACAGAATTTTTAGAAATTAATATTCATAAATTAAAAAACATTAGATTTAGTGCTGTAATTAAGGCTCAGTAATAATTTTCTATTTTGTTAATAAGAAAAAAGAAATGAGAAACTAAAAAAAATTCTTGACATAATGAAATACAAATGTTATATTTGTATATGAAAACATTTTGAAGTTATAATTTATTAACAGAACAGGAGGAAAAAAATGTCAACATTATTATTTTCAAGCATATGGATAGGAATATTGATTTTATTATTCTTTTTATTAGTCCATATAAATGTAAATTTAAAAAAGAAATTTAAATTTTCTACAAGAGTTATTATTTCAACAGTCTTGGGGTTTGTTGTAGGAATTGCATTTCAATCAACTTTAGGTATGGTAGGGGCAGAACAGGTACCTGATATCATAAAAAATGTGACAACTGCAGCTTCATTAGTGGGAAGAGGATTTACAAGTCTTCTTAAGATGGTTGTTATTCCACTAGTTGGATTATCAGTCTACAATTCAATAGTAAATTCGAAAAACAATGAAAATTTGAGAAAACTAACAGGAAAATCAGTAGGTTACTATACAGTAACTGTTGCAATTTCAGCAATTATAGGAATTTCAGTTGCAATGATGTTTAATTTAGGAGTAGGCATGAAATTACCTGAAGGAATGGAAGCATGGACAGGTAAAGGTGAGTATAAAGGGCTTGTTGATGTAGTAGTTTCATTTATTCCGTCAAATATTTTCAAGGCAATGAGTGAAACAAGCGTAATAGGAGTAGTAATATTTGCGGCATTCCTAGGATTTGCAACAAATAGGGTAAGCCTGAAAAAACCTGAAAAAGTACAGCCATTAAAAGATGTGGCGGAAGCATTATTTACAGTAATGACAAGTGTTACAACAACTATTATAAAAATAATTCCTTATGGAGTTGCAGCATTAATGTTTGACTTAACAGCTTCCTATGGACTGGAAGTATTTAAAAACCTTGTTACTTATCTGATTGTAATGTTTGTATCGTTAGTACTGGTAGTTATAATGCAGTCTATAAACCTTGCTATACATGGAGTAAATCCTTTTGCATATTATAAGAAGGCAATGGCGCCGCTAATTCTTGCGCTTACAACAACTTCAAGTATGGGAACACTGCCTGTAACTATTGAAACATTGGAAAAGGAAGTGGGAGTAAGTCCTGCAACTGCAAACTTTACAGCGACATTGGGAACTACTATAGGAATGAATGGATGTGCTGGAGTATTCCCTGCAGTTATAGCAATAATGATAGCTAATATGAATGGAATTGCGATTACACCTGTATTTCTTATAAGCCTTATAACAGTAATAGTATTAGGTTCATTTGGAATGGCAGGAGTTCCAGGAACAGCCTATATAGCGGCAACAGTTGTACTTGGTGGAATGGGTCTGCCATTTGATCCTGTCGCAATAGTATTGCCTATAGATTCAATAATAGATATGGGACGTACTGCAGTAAACGTAAATGGAGCAATGACAATTTCAACTGTAGTGGACAGGGAAATGGGAAGCTTTGATGAAACTGTGTTTAAAAGTGAAAGAGTAATAGAAGCGTAATAAAATAATATTGAAATGAAATAAAGGCTCTTTGTAAAATAGGGGAGTCAAAAAGTTCGATAACCTTAAGAAATTCTAAGCTTAATTAGTTTTTCAGGTTGTCGAATTTTTTTTATTAAAAAAGATTTAACTTTCATATCTATATACTGTATAATACATTCAAGTATTACTTTTAAGCATTGTGGTTCTATAATATATATG
>CAJPML010000038.1 GCA_905371725.1 Leptotrichia sp. oral taxon 215 | reverse complement strand
TGTCTTATATACAGGATTTCTCCTATATTAAGACAGTCTTTTTATTTTACCATATTCTTTTATTCATTTATAATTCACATTTCAAAGTGTCTGCATTATATTTTGCCTGTTTAATTTTATAATATTTTATGATATAATACTAAATAAATTTAATATAAAAAAGAAAATAAGATTTAAATAATCAGCACCAAAAAAGGAGTGAGAATATTGAAGGTCTCATTAATAATGCCGACAATAAATGTTACTGATGAACTGGAGCTATTTTTAAAAAGTTTAAAGGAACAGACTTATAAGGAATTTGAACTTATTGCAGTGGATCAGAACAGTGACGACAGGGCTTATAAAATTTTAGAAAGATATGAAGATGATTTTGAAATAAAGTATATGAAAAGTGATAGAAAAGGTCTCAGCCTAAACAGAAACAGGGGATTACTTGTAATGGATGGGAGTATTGCAGGATTTCCTGATGATGACTGTGAATATCAGCCTGATACATTGGAAAAAGTAGTCAAATTTTTTAAGGAAAATGAAGATAAGAGAATATATTCATGCAGGACACTTGAAAGAGGAAAAGACTATGGAACAGGAATAATGTCTGAAAAAAATCTTAAATTGACTAAAGGAAATATTGAAAAAACTGTGAAATCCATCACCTTTTTTGTAAACTATGCATTTGAGGATATAATTTTGTTTGATGAAAATCTGGGTGTGGGTTCTGCTTTTGGAAGCGGAGAGGAGACAGACTATGTACTCACGTTACTGCATAAAGGATACAAGGGGGAGTATTTTGCAGATGACATTATTTTTCATCCTGCTAAAAAAGGGAATTATGATGATCTAGATAAGGCTTATAAATATGCACTTGGATATGGAGCTCTCGTCAAGAAAGAGGTTCTGGGAAGAAAAAATTTCCTTTATTATTTTAAATATTTGAAGAGAATATTTAGAAGTATGGCAGGAATACTGCTCACAAAAAATAGAAAATATCATAAAACAGTTTTAAAAGGAAGAATAGAAGGATTTAATAAATATAAGTAGGAAAGAAGGAAAATTAGAATGGATAAGATAAGATGCCTTATAAACATGACAATAGCCTTTATAATTTATCCTTTTACAAAGGGGAAATTTAAAAACAGGAAAATATGGCTTGTCGGTGGAAATGCAGGAGAACTTTTTGTTGATAATGGAAGAGCTATATATGAATATCTAAGATCAAAAAAGGATATAGAGGAATACTGGATTGTTAATAAAAATTCACCAGTTTTTGATAAAATTCATGGCGGTAAGCTGGTAAAGGGAAGCGTGGAAAGTTATCTCTATTTCATGAATTCAGAAGTTGTCCTTTTTTCGCATTCAATATCTGCAGATATAGTTCCCTATCTTTTTGTTGTTCCGATTATAAATATGTTCCATTATAAGACTTTAAAGGTGTTTTTAAATCATGGGACGGTAGGATTTAAAGTCAGAATGCCAATGAACAGGAAAACAGGGAAAATAGCAGAAAAACTTGTAAAATCATATGATATAAATATATGTGATTCAGAATATGAAAAAAACATAAAAACTAAAACGTGGTGGAATGTTCCTGAAAATAGTGCATTTATAACAGGATATCCAAGATATGATAAACTGTATGATGTGGAAGTTGAAAGAAAAGAAATTCTTTTCATGCCTACATGGAGAAACTGGATAAAACTTGAAAATACAAGGATAGAAGATACAGAATATTTTAAGAATATTACAGGACTTGTAACAGACGAAAAACTTAATAAATATCTGGAAGAAAAAAATATTTATCTGAATGTGTATATTCATCAGCTTATGCATGATTACCTAAAGGATTTTGATAAGGTGAAGATTGGGAAAAATGTTACTCTGCTGCCAAAGGATGCTGATATTACAAAAGAGCTGATGAAATCAAAAATACTTATAACAGATTATTCCAGTGTTGCATACGATTTCTATTATCTGAAAAAGCCGATTATATTTTTTCAGTTTGACAGGGAGGAATATCAGAAAAAAGTTGGTTCCTATGTGGATCTGGATAATGAACTTTTTGGAGAAGGTGTTCACAGTATAAAGGAATGTGTGGAAAAAATAGAAGAGATTACAGATAATAAATTTGAGTATAGTCCATCTGTAAAGGAAAATACAGATAAAATGAGAAGTATGTTTTTAAAATATACTGATAAGGAAAACTGTAAAAGAGTATATGAACTGATTATAAAAAAACTTGGAGAAAAAAATGGAAAAAAATAAGGTATCTATAATAATTCCCGTGTATAATGCAGAAAAATTTATTGGAGAAACGATAGAGTCAGTCATTTCTCAGACATATACAGATTGGGAAATACTTATACTGAATGACAGATCTACTGACAGCAGTTATGAAATTATACAGGAATATGCACAGAAAGACAAAAGAATAAAAGCTATTGACAGTGAAAAAAATATTGGTGTGGTTGAAGGAAGAAACAGGCTTATAGATGAAGCAGATGGAGAATATATAGCCTTTCTCGATGCTGATGACTACTGGAAGGAAGACAAGCTTGAAAAACAGATTGAATTTATGAAAAAGAAGGATATTTCAATAAGCTGTACAGAATATACAAGAGTTACGGAAGAAGGAAAACCTATCAATGAAATAAAAATAAAGGAAGAAATAACATACAGGGATTTACTTAAGAATAACTATTTAGGCTGTCTTACAGTTATCTACAATGCCGGAAAGCTTGGGAAAAGGTATTTTAAGGAGAGGGATAAAAATGAAGATTATGTCCTCTGGCTTGAGATAGTAAAGGATACCGGGAAAATATATGGACTGAAGCAAAATTTGGCATTTTACAGGGTTCTGGATAAATCAAGATCAAGTAATAAAATAGATGCCGCAAAAGTAAGATGGAGAATATACAGAGATGTGGAAAGACTTTCTTTGTTCCAGGCAGCCTATTATTTCATAAATTATGTAATAATAGCTTTAAAAAAGACAAAATAAACTGACATAACAGAATTAGAAAATAAAATAATAATAAGTAAAAATGTAAAGGTGGGAAACAGAAATATGGCCATGAGCGGAGTAAGAAAGAATTTTTCCTATTTATTTGGAATATTGACAGTAGCAATGTATTTTATTGGACTGGTTATAATAAACAGGGGGCTAGGATTCAGAAATGCAATGATAATAGTCAGTGCCCTGATTGCCTACTATATAGCTAATGTATACAATGTAGCAACAAGTAAGTATAAGCTGAAAGATATGACAACAGTAATTGTAATAAATGGAATTTTAATGACTGTTACAACTTTTTCTAAAATATTTACTTTTTATGAAGGAATCATACTTTTCGGAATAATAACAATATTTCAGATAGCTTTTAGATATATAGTCATTATGGGAGTAGTTGAAAAGGAAAGTGTTGTCTTTGTAGGAGAAAATGACTATACGCAGGATTTACTTGAAAGTGTAAAAAAAGATGGACAGTATGTATTTACAGCATCATTAAATAACACTGACATGAAGGCACTCGGAAAAGAAATAGTTGAAATGTATAAAACAAAGAAATTTGATGTGCTTGTAGATTTTACGGATAAACTTCTGGGAGATCCTAAACTTACGGGAAAACTGCTGCAATATAAGCTTGAAGGGTTGCAATACTACAACTATCTGGAATTTTATGAAACGTATGAAAATAAACTTCCCATATCTCATTTAAGTCCAAAATGGTTTCTTGAAAATACAGGTTTTGAAATATATCATAACAATTTCAATCTTAAGGCTAAAAGACTGCTAGATCTGCTTTTTGCAATGCTGATAGGAATATTTGCGGCTCCGGTAATCGTACTTGCTGCAATAATAGTAAAACTTGAATCTAAAGGACCGATATTTTTTATACAGGAAAGAATAGGCGAAGGAAATAAAAAATTTAACATAGTAAAATTTCGTTCTATGACTACAGATGCTGAAAAGGATGGACCTCAATGGGCATCAAAAAATGATAACAGGGTAACAAAGTTTGGTAAGATAATGAGAGCTACGAGAATTGATGAGCTGCCTCAACTGTGGAATGTGCTACGGGGAGAAATGAGCTTTGTCGGACCTCGTCCTGAAAGAGAATTTTTTATTCAGCAACTTGAAAAGGAAATACCGTACTATAATTTAAGACATACTGTAAAACCTGGACTGACAGGATGGGCGCAAGTGATGTATCCTTATGGTGCTAGTGTTGAAGATGCCTACAGAAAATTGCAATATGATCTGTACTATATAAAGCATCATAGTATTCCATTTGATGTAAAGGTTCTGTTAAAAACGGTAACGATAGTTATTTTTGGAAAAGGGAGATAGTAAAGTAAAAAATATAGCTTTAAAAGACAAAGAAGATAAGCTTTGTCAGGAAATAAATGAGAAAAGAAAGGGTATTACATATGCATTTGAAGGCATTGGAGCTTGCAGGATTCAAATCATTTGCTGAAAAGACAACAGTTGAATTTAACAGAGGAATTACCTCCATAGTTGGGCCTAACGGAAGTGGTAAGAGCAATATTCTGGATGCAATTTTATGGGTTTTAGGTGAGCAGAGCTACAAAAATATAAGAGCCAAGGAAAGTTCGGATATTATTTTTTCAGGTGGAAAAAATAAAAAGCCACGTTCCATGGCAGAAGTCAGTCTTATTATTGAAAATGAAGATAAGTATCTTGACATAGATTTTTCTGAAGTAAAAATAACAAGAAGAATATATAAAAGCGGAGAAAACGAATATTTTATAAATAACAGGCGGGTAAGACTGAAGGATATAAGTAATCTTTTTATGGATACAGGTATTGGAAAACAGGCTTATTCCATAATTGGACAAGGAAGAGTTGAAAGAATAATAAGTTCCAATCCAAAAGAGCTTAGAGAAATTATAGAGGAAGCTGCCGAAGTAAAAAGAGCCAAGGTGGAAAAGGAAGATTCTACAAAAAAGCTGAAGGATGTAAAAAATGAGATTGAAAAGATAGAGTTTGTTGAAAAGGAACTGGCAGCAAGAGTAGGTCATTTAAGGGAAGAGGAAAGAAAAGCAAGGCTTTATAAGACGTTCTCTGAAAAAATAGACACTCATAAGCTTATGATTCTAGAATATAACCGGAATGAGGGGAAGAAAAAGCACAAAGAATTTGCAATGAAACGTTCCCAGTTTGAAAAGGTCATCATGGAAATACAGAAAGAATATCAGGAAAAGAATACAGAAGCAGAAAATATATCTTTAAATAAAAAAGAAAAATATGAACTGCTGGAAAATGAAAAAAATCAGAATGAGCAAATTTTTCTTGAAGTGGAAAGCCTTAAAGATGAACATTCAAAGCTGTCAGGTCAGCTTTCTAATCTGGATATTCAGGCTGAAGAAAAGGAAAAGAGAAACAAAGTTCTGGATACGGATATAAAAGAAAAGGGAGAAATTCTGTCCAAGTCTGAAGAAGAACTTTCAGAAATTATGAAAGAGCTTTCAGAAAAGGAAAAATCTAAAAATAAGATAGAAGAAACAGTGGAAGAACTGAAGGTACGGCGTGAAGTTTTAATGACAAAACTGAAAAAAGCGACACAGCAAAGCCACGATTTTGAAGTGGATAAAATAAAGGCGGCAAGTGAAAATGAAGAATATGAAAAAAGAATTATCGCTGCTGAAATTGTAATGAAAAGACAAACTGCAGAAAAGGAAGAACTGGCTAGTGAATTTGCTGAATTTGTGAGCAGAATGGAAGTGTTTGAGCAGAATAAGCTTACGAAGGAAAATGAAAAGAAAGAAAAAGAACAGATTTTAAAAGAAGCCAGTATGAAATCTGAAAAGATAAGAAATCATTATTCAGATATAAATAAGCAGTTGGGAGAGCTCAGCTACAGATACGAAAATTATAATGCTAAAAAAAGGGCAAATGAAAATATAATCGAGAGAAATGAAACTTTTGCAAGAGCGACAAAGGCAATACTTCAGGAAAATATAAAAGGAGTTATTGGAGCTTTTGTAAATCTTATAAATATTCCTGATGGTTACGAGGAAGCAATACAGACACTTTCTGGAGGGAATTTTCAGGATATTGTTGTAGAGAACAGTAATATTGGTAAAAAATGTATAAGTATTTTAAAAGATAAAAAGCTTGGAAGAGCTTCTTTTTTACCTGTTGCAGATGTAAAAGTGTACAAAATTCTAAATGAATATCCTAAAAAGGAAGGTGTTATAGGTTTTGCCAGAAATATAGTAGGATATGATGAAAACATAAAAAAAATTGTAGAATTTGTCTATGGAAATTCAATTGTAGTAAAAGATATTGAAATAGGAACACAGCTTCTCAAAGAAGGCTTTAATGACAGAATTGTGACACTTGAAGGAGATATAATAACTGCAAGGGGAAGAATGACAGGAGGTTACTCTGTAAGAGGGAAGGATGAACTGTTAGAGAGAAAAAAGGAACTTAAAGTAATAAAGGAAAAAATGAATGAAATTCAGAATGAAAGGGAAGAATTATCAAAAAAACTCGCCAAATTATCAGAAACATTAGAAACAGAGGAAAATGAAAGACAGGAAATTCAGAAAGAACTGGAATTAATGGAAGAAAACTACAGGGAATTTCTGAAGGAATATGATAATTTTAATTCTGAATATAATAAGAGAAAAAGGGAAATTGGAACATTAGAATATGAAATCAGACAGAATAATGATTTTATAGTTTCAAGAAAAGAAAAAATTAGAGAAAATACTGAGATAATTGAAAATATAGTCAAACTTATAGAAGAAAATAAGATAAATATTGTAAAATTAAATACTGAAATAGATGAATCAGAAAATATAGACGAATATTTCAACGAATTAAATACACTTGATAAGGAATATGAAATTTTAAAAGTAAAAACTGACAGTAACAAGTCAAGATATGCTGAAATAAAAGCAGATTATGAAAAACTTGTTAATGAAAAGAGAGAGGTTGAAGAGTTTCAGCAGAAAAAAACTGTCATGAAAGAAAAACTTACAAAAGAGATTCAGGAGAAAAAGGAAGAAATAGATAAGAAATACAGGGAAAATAAGGAAAAATCCCAACTTATAAAGTCTCTTGAAAAGGAAATAAAAAATCTGGAAGTTTCTGAAAAGGAACTTATAAAAGGTGTTAAGGATATTGAAATTAAAAAAAGGGATCAGGAAAACGAATATGGAAAATTGATTGAAAAAATTTCTGAAAATACAAAAAAACTGGAATCCTATAATTATGAACTGGAAGAAATTCCTGAGGAGAGAGCAAAAAATAACGAAGAATACAAAGAAATTGAAAATGAAACCGAACTACTGGCAATAAAGCGGAAACTCTCTGTTAATGAAAAAAGCAGAATGGAAATCGGAAGCGTAAACCTTTCTGCAATAGAAGAATACGAAAGGGAAAATATGAGATATACTGAACTTGTCAATCAGAAAAGAGATTTGCTTGCAAGTAGGGAATCCCTTCTTACATTAATAGGGGATATTGAAAATGATATAGTTAAAAAATTTAATATTGCTCTTGAAGAAATTAATAAAAATTTCAGATATATGTGTGAAACTATTCTGAATGGAGCAAAAGGAGCAATAAGACTGCTTGATGAGGAAAATATGCTGGAAACAGGACTGGAACTCAGCGTGAAATATAAAAATAAACCTGAGCAGACACTTATGCTTTTATCAGGGGGAGAAAAATCAATGCTGGCGGTTTCATTCATAATGGCAATATTTATGTTTAAGCCAAGTCCGTTTACTTTCTTTGATGAAATTGAAGCTGCTCTGGATGAGGAAAATACTAAGAAAATAGTCAAGCTCTTAAATAAGTTCATAACTAAATCACAGTTTATACTGATAACTCATAATAAGGAAACGATGAAGGGTTCACATAGACTTTATGGAGTTACTATGAATAAAGAAATAGGTGAGTCAAGAATAATCTCGGTAGATGTATAGTCAT
>CAJPML010000037.1 GCA_905371725.1 Leptotrichia sp. oral taxon 215 | reverse complement strand
ATCTATATTTATATAAGTTTTTTTACTCTGTAGTATAGAGATGTAAATAAATTTACTTTACTTAATAAACAAAAGGATATGCTCTATTTTTTAATTATAAAGCATATCTTTATATAATCTATTTATTTTGAATTTATTACTGATTAATCCCTGTCTACATCCCATTTTACAATTTTTCCGCTTACTGCATCTATATCAAATTCATATTCAAGACCGTTATAATATATTTTTCCTTCATATACCATTCTTCCATCTTCCCTGTCCAGATGAAGCTTTCTTACATGTGAGCTGTTTGCTCCTGGAACTCTTGATAAAGCAATTGATCTGGCTCTGTTTATTCCTATATAGTTACCGTTTCTATTGCTTCTTCTCACTGTTGATGATCTATTATTTCTTCCTGAATTCGCTGCATTTGCTGTAACTCCAATTCCCAGTATCATTATTCCTAATAACATTACATTTAACATCTTCTTTTTCATAAGCAATTCATCTCCTTGTGTTTTCTATTTTAACTTGAATACATTATAGGATATCTTTATGAATTTAAAATGAATGGAAAAGAAAATCAATAATTTATGTAATTTTTTAGTTAAACCTTTCTTATAAAAAATACAGTCAATTTTATACCATTTGGAAGCTGAACAACTGCTTTATTTTCATCTTTTATCGAAAAATTTTCCTCAAATTTTTCTTTATCCATTGTTGCATAAATTTCTTCAACACCTGTAGAGTTTGCATTTTTAGGCATTTTTCTCATACCATTCCACTGATTCATTCCAAAATGATGATGATATCCATCTATTGAAAGAAAATATGCCTTCGGTATTTCTGAAACCACATCAAGGCTTAATTTCTCAACATAGAAATCTTTATCATTTTTAATATCTGAAGATTCCATGTGAATATGACCTATTTTTGTCCCCTCAGGAATTGAAAATTCAGGCATGTCGTCGGAAATTCTAAGCAGGTCTTCAACATCCACCTGTTCTGTTCCCATGACAACATGACCATTTTCCCATTTCCATTTATTGTAATTCCTATCTGTATAAACTTCTATACCATTACCTTCAGGATCTGTCAGATAAATGGCTTCACTTACATAATGATCTCCTACTCCGTCAAGTTTTATCTGCTCCTTTACACAGTTTCTTAAAAAGTTTCCTAAATCTTCCCTTTCAGGTAATAAATACGCGATATGATACACATTTATCTCATCATGTCCTCTTATTTCTTCATTTCCATAGGAAATAAGCCTTATAATTTCTTTTGTTTCAGTTCCTAGCGAAATTTCCCTTTTATCAGCATTTTTTTCATCCCTCAGAACCTTCATCTTTAGTAACTTAACATAAAAATCCTTCATCTTTTCAATATTTTTTACTCTTAGGATTATAAAATCAAAATTTAATCCATATCTTTTTTTGTTACTCATAACATCCACTTCCCATTTTAAAAAATAATATTTTTATCATATACTATATTTGTATATAAAAATATAGTAACACTTTAAAATGTAAAAGTCAATATTCCTACTCACTATATTTTATCCGTTTTTCAACTTCTTCATATCTTGGGCTCCCAATAAGCTTTTCGAGGTCAATATTGGAACGGATATTCCCTTTTCTTATTTCAGGCATAAGCCTATTTATTTCCTTTTTTGTAAATCCCAGCATTTTCAATGTATCTTCATCAACGCTGTTAATGTTGTATTTTTTTAAATTTTTCCCATTATAGTTTTCAGCAGGATTTTTTATTTTCTCTTCATCAACATAAAGGTATTTTTTTGCCTGTTTCATTACTGCATCACCAAAACGTGGAATATTTTTCATTTCCTTAATATCTGAAATAATCCCCACTTCATCCCGAAATTCAACAATCTTTTCAGCTTTTGATTTCTGAAATCCCAGTTTCAGGAGCTCATCATAGCCGACACTGTTCACATCAAACTTTTTATCCGTCTTTGACAGATCATTTTCCTTCTTGGCTTTCTCCTTCTTATAGGAAGGTTCTTCACTAATTTCTATATCAGGAATACGCTTATCCTCTATATAGAGTCTTAAAAAGTTTCCCACAGTTAAAAGTATTACAAAAATAACAACATGTTTTATTTTCATGTCTTTCTACCCCCTCAATTAATTTCCCTTTTATTTTAATTTTTTACCAGCCCTTTTAAGTATACTCAAATTTTTCATCCTTACTTTCAAACAGATTTTTTAAAGCCTGTTTTTTCTCCTCCAGTCTTACTGGCAGTTCATTTACCCACACCAGCGGATCCTTTGGATTCACAAGCCTTTTTATACTGTTTCTTTTTTCTTTTTCATTATAATGTATAAGTTTTGTTATTGCTCCTGCACCGATTCCGATGACAGTCTTGTTTTCCTCTATCATTTCAATATTATAGACAGACTCTTCACCTTCTAGAGAATATCCAAGGTTTTCTCCCCATTGGAAACTGTTTTTCTGTCTGTACATGTAATAAGGATTCAGTTTCTTATTTTCTGTCACTTTATTTATTTTATCAAAAATTCTTTCATAATCAAGTTCAATATAATGCCTGTAGTTTTCCTTATTCAGCCTGCTTGCATTTTTTATTGCAAGATTATGGATTGTAAGGTTTTCAGGATTATATTTCTCCAGTTCTTCCAATGTATGCAGAATATCTTCAGTTGTTTCTTCGGGAAGACCCAGAATCAGATCCATATTAATTTTCAGTCCTGTTTCTTTAGACATACTGTAAACATTGTCAAATTCTTCCCTGTTGTGATACCTGTTTACAAGCTTTAAAGTCTTTTCATTAAAACTTTGCGGATTTATACTTATTTTGTCTACACCATATTTTCTAAATATTTGAAGTTTTTCCCTGTCTAAAGTGTCTATCCTTCCAGCTTCAAAAGTAAACTCCCTAAGATTTTGCAAATCATAGTTTTCCTTTACAGTCAGAAGAAGTTTTTCAATCTCTTCAGCCGAAAGTATTGACGGTGTCCCCCCACCAATGTATATTGTATTTATCTTTAATTTCTGTTCCTGTGCAAATTTACCTATTTCAGCTGTTTCACTGTAAAGTGACTCAATATATTCATCATACCTTTCTGCATACTTTCCCTTCAGAAGATACGCAGGAAATGAACAGTAAGTACATTTTGTAGGGCAGAAAGCCACACCTATATAGACTCCTACAGTTTCCCTGTCGAGATATTTTTCCTGCCTCTTCACTATATCAAGGAGCAGCTTTATCTTTTCATCACTTACAAAATATATATTTTTCAATATATCTTCTATTCTTTCATAGGAAAGCCCCATATTTAAAAACCTTCCGGCAATCTTTGTAGGACGTACACCTATAAGTGCTCCCCACTTATATTTCCTTTCTTTCCCAAAAAGCTTCAGAAGGGAAGTTTTTACCATAACTTCTGCCTGATCAAAATAATCATATCCTATTTTTTCATAAGAAAATTCAACTTCCTTTACAGTTCTATCTCCAATAATAACAGAAGATTTCACTGTTATGAGATGTAAACTTTTATTTACATCTATACATATATTTTTATCTGTATTTTCAGATAAAATTTCATAGTATTCAGGAAGAAGAACCCTTACAAATTCTTCCAGCTTGTTCTTATTTATATCTATATTTGAAATTATCATCCGTTACTTTACAACCCCCGTAAGAAAGAAAATTAAAATAATTATTCCTACTATGATACGATAATATCCAAATATTTTAAAATCATGCTTTTTAATATAATTCATAAATATTTTTATCACTCCATAGGCAAATATAAATGAAAGGATAAATCCTAAAGCTATGAAAAACCACTCGTGTCCTCCAAGTCCTGAACCTATTTTAATTATTTTCAGAAGAGTTGCCCCAAGCATTGTAGGAATTGCCAGAAAAAAAGAAAATTCAGTTGCAAGAACTCTATTAAGACCCAGAAGAACTCCGCCAATAATAGTGGCAGCCGATCTCGAAGTCCCCGGCACCATTGCCAGACATTGGAAAATTCCTATTTCTACAGCTGTTATAATAGGAAGTTCAGCTATAGTTTTAAATTTTTCTTTTCTTTTTTTGCCTGATTCCAGCCATATAAGTAAAATTCCATATACTACAAGCATTACTGAAACTGTCATTGGATTAAAAAGATGCTCATCTATAACATCATCAAAAAGGAGCCCTAAAACTACCGCAGGCAATACTGCAGCGATAATTTTTATCCACATGAGCGTTATTTCTTTTCTTTTCTGTGAGGAAATTTTCGAGGAAAAAGGCCATATTTTATTCCAGTAATACACAACAACTGATAATATTGCTCCAAGCTGGATTATTATTTCAAAAGCATTTACAAACTGTTTATTTTCTGACAGCTTTAAAAACTGCTCCACTATTATCATATGTCCTGTACTGCTTACAGGAATAAATTCTGTTAGCCCTTCCACAAGGCTCATTAAAATGACCTTTAAAATATCTAGAATCATGATTTTCTCCTTTTTTACATTCGTATCTAACCTTGAACTGATGTCAAGAACCGCTTGATACAATTATCTGATTTTTATATGTTTTACTTCCTTCATATCCTTAAACCTGTTAAATCCTACAATTCCTGCAAGAATTATTACACCACCAATAATTGTAGCCAGAGTCAGCTTCTCATCCAGAAAAACTATTCCTGCAATTGCAGCAATAAAAGGCATAAGAAACATAAAATTTACAATTTCGCTTGTCGTTTCAGCAAGAGAAAGAGACTTTGTCCAGAAAAGTGAAGCAAGAACGCTTGCCATCAGCGACAGGCAAAGAATTATGAAAAAACTCTCAAAATTCATTTTAGGAATTTCCAGCAGTGACTTCGGAGAATATAATACTATAAGTATTGTCCCTGCCAGAAGACTGAAAGTCGTAGCTTCTGAAGCTGAATATTTCTCAACGAATTTCTTCTGTATAATATTATATACAGCAAGAGCCGTTGATGCAAAAAGCATCCAAAATACCCCTACATTAAATGAAAGAACTCCTTCCCACAGTGTCAGAACTAGAATTCCTGTAAAAGAAATAAAAATTGAAATCCAGCAGTAGATATTAATTCTTTCCTTCAAAAATATCCATGATAACAATGCTGTAATAATTGGACTACATGCCAGAAGTATGCTCGCAGTTGCCGAGCTCAATGTACTTACAGCTTTATTAAAGGCTATCATATATACTGTAAATCCTGAAAATCCTGATATAAAAAACATCAGGCCGTCTTTTGCATGAGGGAGTTTTATCTTTTTGATAAAAATAAACACAATTAAAGTAAAAAAAGAAAAAACATACCTCAGAACTGCCAATGTAACAGGATCCTTATAATATTTAAAACCCATCTTCGTAAAAAGAAAGGATATTCCCCAAAAAAACACTGATATAAAAGCTAAAATCTTTGAAGCACCGCTTTTATGACTTTCCATGTAAAATCTTACTTTTTTCATGATGACTCCTTTTCCGTATATTATCCTTCAGATACTATCTTGCAAAATCTTTCTGCACTTTTTTCATATCTCTTTCCTGGTCTTTTCTTTTAAGGGCTTCCCTCTTATCATGCAGTTTCTTACCTTTTGCAAGCCCTATTTCCATTTTTACAAGCCTCTTTTTTGTATAAACTGACAAAGGAATTATTGTATATCCCTGCTCCTTTATCTTAGCTGCCCATTTTTCTATTTCTTTCCTGTTAAGGAGAAGTTTTCTTACCCTCGATTCAGGTTTGTTATGTATATTTCCAAATTCATAAGGAGTAATATGCATATTCATTATAAAAATTTCATTCTTTATAATTCTTATAAAGCTTTCCTTTATGCTCACTTTTCCTGCCTTCACAGACTTCACTTCCGTTCCCACAAGTTCAATTCCTGCTTCCAGCTTATCTTCTATGAAGTAATCATGAAAAGCTTTTTTATTTCTAGCCAGTACCATTTTTAATTCCCCTCATCTTCTGTTTCTATATTTTCCAGATTTATTTCCTCTTCACTGAAAGGTACAACCTCTATTTCCATTCTATCATATGAAGCTCCTGTAACTATTACCTTCAGAGTGTCTCCCATTGTGTATGAGATATTATGTTTCCTGTCAGTAATTTTATAGTTTTCTTCATCATAGACAAAACTGTCCCTTACAGTATTTACATTATAAACAACTTCTATATGGTTTTCAAGCTCCATGAATATCTTATTTCTGTTCATTCCACTCAGCCTTGCTATATAAGTTTTTCCTATCTTGTCCTGCATATATTCAATCAGCTTTATTTTTACACTGTCTTCCTCAAGCTTGTCGGCTATTCTCTCTGTTCTGGAAATAGCCGCCGAAATTACTTCAAAACTGGACATATATTTCGTTTTTTCCTTATCCTTCATAAATCTTTCTATTGATCTTCCCAGCATTCTATGGACTACAAGATCCGAATATCTTCTAATAGGGGATGTAAAATGCAGATAATATTTTGAAGCCAGTCCAAAATGTCCCAGATTTTTATTTGCATATCTTGCCCTCTGCATCGCCCTCAAAATGAGTTTATGTATCAGATATCCTTCCGGAAGTCCTGTTGTTTTCTCAATAATTGTCTGAAATTTTCCCGGGTGGAGGTCATCAAGATTTTTTATATAATATCCAAATTTTGCCAGAGATTCATTCAGGACAGTTATCTTAGCCTTGTCAGGATCCTCATGCACTCTGTATATGGCAGGTATTTCTTCCCAGAAAAGCTTTTCAGCCACAACTTCATTTGCCGCAACCATAAAGTCCTCTATCAGCTTTTCAGCTTCCCCTCTTTCCCTTACTTCTATTTTCTTGACAAGTTTACTGTCATCAAGTACAACCTTTATTTCAGGCAGTTCAAAATCAATGCTTCCTCTACGCTTTTTCGTATTTCTTATTATGTGGGAAAGTTCAAGCATTTCTGTGAGCATTTTATGAATGGCACTATATTTTTCAATCAGTTCCTCATCACCTGAAAATATTTTATTTACATCTGTATAGGTCATTCTGTATTTGGATTTCATAACCGACTTGTAAAAGTCATTTCTTATTACTTTTCCTCTTGCATCAAAATCTATTTCTACAGTAAATGTAAGTTTGTCCTCATACGGATTCAACGAACACAGGTTGTTTGAAAGTTTTCTCGGAAGCATGGGTATTACCCTGTCAACAAGGTAAATGGAGTTTCCTCTTTTCAGAGCTTCCATATCAAGTTCCGTTCCTTCTTTTACATAGTATGAAACATCAGCAATACTTACATACAGCTTGTATCCTATATCAGTTTTTTCAACGTATACCGCATCATCCAGATCCTTTGCGTCCGCTCCGTCAATAGTGATAATATTAAGATGTCTCAAATCCTTCCTGTCCTCAATTTCTGCAGAAAAATCTTCTTCTATCCTGTCGACTTCCTTTATTACTTCATTTGAAAACTTTTCCTGTATTCCGTTATCTATTAGAAGAGCCGAAATCAAAGTTTCTGTATCCTGAGGATTTCCAATTATGCTTACCACTTCACCTTCAGGTTTTTTCTCGCTGTCTCCCCAGAAATATATTTTTACTGCGACCAGATCCCCTGTTTGTGCACCTTTTGTCTTTTTCTTTGAAATATATATATCCCTTGGAGCATTTTTAGGCCTTACAAACCCGAAATTCATACTCTTTTCAAATATTCCTACAACAATGTCCCTGTCCCTTTTTACAATCTTATAGACTTCACCTTCCCTGCTCTTATCAGGAGATTTACTGTCCTTAAGTATTCTTATAAGAACCGTATCTCCGTTCATTGCAGTATTTAAATAATTTCCGGGTATAAAGACACTTTTTTCTCCAGGAATATCAAGAAATCCAAAATTTCCGTTACCAATTGAAATTTCTCCCCTGAGAAAGCCTTCCTTTTCAGGCAGTGTGTATTTCCCATTTCTTTTCAGGTAAATTTCCCCGTCTTCTTCCCAGCTTTTTACAATCTGTTTATACAGCTTTCTCTTTTTCTGGCTCCACTCCAGCAGCTGTAAAATTTCCTGAAACGTAAATTCGTATTCTTCCAGAACCTGTTTCAGATATTTCAGTTCTTTTTCTAAATTTTTCATTTCTCACCTTATTTAACTTTATTTTTTATATATTAAAGAATTTCTGAACAGGATAATATTCGGATGAATAATATTATCCTTTGAAATCAGATATTCAAGTTTTGTATCT
>CAJPML010000036.1 GCA_905371725.1 Leptotrichia sp. oral taxon 215 | reverse complement strand
AACTATATTTGTTCATTTGCTAAAATTTCACAATTCATAAATACAATTTTTACATTATTTTTCAATTTTTCTGAGACAGTCTCCTCAAATAATTTATTTTCAGTTTTATTTCATTTCGCTTAATTTTGCTTCAAGTTTTTTACCTTCTTCTTCATATCCAGGTTTTCCAAGCAGTGCAAACATATTTTTCTTATACGCTTCAACTCCCGGCTGATCAAACGGGTTCACTCCAAGAAGATATCCGCTCACTCCGCATGCTTTTTCAAAGAAGTAGAAAGCATATCCTAAATGATAAGGGGTAACTTCAGGTATATTTACACCAAGATTTGGAACTCCTCCATCTATATGCGCCAATATAACTCCGTCAGTAGCTTTTTTATTTACATAATCCAAAGTTTTTCCAGCTATGAAGTTAAGCCCGTCAAGATTTTCCGCATCTTTTTCAATTACATATTCTGATTCAGGCTTTTCTATTGAAACCACTGTTTCAAAGAACATTCTCTGACCTTCCTGAATGTATTGACCTAAAGAATGCAAGTCAGCTGAAAAATCTACAGAAGATGGATAAAGGCCTTTTCCGCCTTTTCCTTCAGACTCTCCAAACAACTGTTTCCACCATTCAGCAAAATAATGAAGTCTAGGTTCATAATTTACCATTATTTCTATATTTTTCCCTTTTCTAAGAAGAATATTTCTTACTGCCGCATACTGTAAAGTCTGGTTATCTTCAAGTGTTTTTCCGTTATAATCTTTTACAGCATCTGCAGCTCCCTTCATCAGGTCATCAATATCTATTCCAGCAGCTGCAATTGGAAGCAGCCCAACTGCTGTCAGGACTGAAAATCTTCCTCCAACATTGTCAGGTACGACAAATGTTTCATATCCTTCTGCATCTGCAAGTGTTTTCAATGCTCCCCTAGCCTTATCCGTTGTGGCATATATTCTTTTTCCTGCTTCTTCCTTGCCATATTTATCTTCAAGCATTTTCTTAAATACTCTGAATGCTATTGCAGGTTCAGTTGTAGTTCCAGATTTTGAAATCACATTTACGGAAAAATCCCTGTCTCCTACTAAATCTATCAAGTGATTTAAATAAACTCCGCTCATATTTGTTCCTGCAAAATAAATTTCAGGCCCTTTTCTTTTTTCCTTAGGCAGATTGTTGTAAAAACTGTGTGATAAAAATTCAATCGCCGCTTTTGCTCCAAGATATGATCCACCTATTCCTATTACAATAAGAACTTCCGAATCAGATTTTATTTTTTCTGCAGCCTTTTTTATTCTTGCAAATTCTTCCTTATCATAATCCTCCGGCAATGTCAGCCATCCAAGATAATCATTTCCTGCCCCATTTTTTGATACCAGAACTTCATTTGCCAGTTCAACATACGGTTTTATCTGCTTTATTTCTTCATCGCTTATAAAATTTTTTGCAAATTGATAACTAAAATTCAATTTCATCTTTTTTACATCCTTTCCATATTTTAAATATAATTATATTTTACTTTTGTATAAGTTTTTATTTGCTTTCATAAAATTATAGAAAAATATTATGAACAAAAGTTATAGTCATATGTACTCCATCTTTTTAAAGTATAACAAAAAAGTACAGATTTTTCAAGACACTATAAAAAGTCACTCGTCAAAATGCTCTATTTTCAGACATATAATTACAAGAGTGACTTTTCTTAAAATTTTTTTTAAACTATTTCCCATTCTTTGGCAAACAGCTCAACATAATTTGGAATCCAAGGTACTCTACCAAATCTGCTTTCTACATATAAGTAAGGGTGTGTGTTACATAGAGTTCCATCAAGATTTTGAACCTTTACTCTAACATCGTTATTCCACTTAGGTAATCTCATTGCCTTTGCACCATCTTCTCTTATTACTGTAAACGCTTCTGAAAAGGTCATAATACCAACTCCTTTGAATAAATTATTTATACATTTCATATAAAAATCAAAGTTTTCCCCAAATTAGCTGCTATATTCAATTACGTTTTCTATTTATTTAATCTAATCATATCCACTATAATTATAATACAAAAACACCAAAAAGCAAGATGCTTTTTTCTATTTATTTTATATTTAAATATTAATTTTTATCTTTAATGCTGCTCTGAAGGCAACTCAAAAAGATCGCTTATAGGCTCATCTTTTGCTATTCTTTTTATTGTTTCAGCAAATATTTCACTTGCTGACAGTATTCTAAGCTTCTCAAATCTCCGTTCTTCTGACAGATAAATACTATCTGTCACAACTACTTTTGCAAATACGGATTCCTTCAATCTTTCTATTGCAGGCCCTGAAAATACAGCATGTGTTGCACATGCATATACTTTTACGGCTCCTCTTTCTATAAGGACTTTGGCAGCATTACATATAGTCCCTGCAGTATCTATCATATCATCTACCAGAATTACCTTTTTACCTTTTACATCTCCAATTATATTCATTACTTCACACTCATTTGCCTTCTGTCTTCTCTTATCTATTATTGCTAAAGGTGTGTGAAGCCATTTTGCCAGTCCTCTCGCTCTTTTGACTCCTCCTACATCAGGCGACACCACTACTGTATCCTCAGGTCCAAAGCCATATTTTATAAAATGCTTTGCCAGAATAGGCAGTGCTTCCATATGATCAACAGGAATATCGAAGAATCCCTGTGCCTGTCTCGCATGTAAATCCATAGTCACTACTCTTGTAGCTCCTGCTTCTGCCAGCAGATTTGCCACTAATTTTGCAGTTATCGGCTCCCTTGGGCTTGCTGTCCTGTCCTGTCTTGCATAACCATAGTAAGGGATTATGGCTATTATCTCTTCTGCCGAAGCCCTTCTTAAAGCATCAATGAAAATCAGAAGTTCCATCAGACTTTCATTTACTGGATTTGAAGTGGACTGAATAACAAACACTTTACATCCTCTTACACTTTCTTCAGGTTTTATAAAAACTTCACCATCTGAAAATCTGTTCATTTTTACTAAGTTTAAGTCCATTTCAAGATCTTCTGAAACTTTTTTTGCCAAATCTTGGCTTGAAGGTCCTGCAAAAATCTTAATTTTCTTCTTTTCTTCCTCGCTTAAAACTAGCATCTAATATTTTCCTTTCTCACGATTGATTATCCTTTTTAAATTTATTATATCTATTATACCACAAATTTTTTTACTTTAGAAAATTTTTCTTTTTTTATATCTCTCCTTATCAAAAAACCATCCCCATTTATTGAAATATTTTATTGCTGATTTCGAATGTATAATCATCATTTTACGGGATTTATACGATGCCTTTCCATGCTCATGTACAATTTCAGCTTCAGGATAATATACAACCTTAAATTTTTCTCCTATTCTTCTGCATAAATCATAATCTTCCATATACATGAAATATCTTTCATCAAATTTTCCTACTTCTTCAAAAACTTTAAATGGCACAAAAATAAAACATCCTGAAAGAATAGGTACTTCCATGGTGTGGTTATAGTTGTATTTCCTCATTTCATATTTATAATCCATTTCTGCTATCATTTTCTTAAAGGGAAGAAATCTTCTAAATATTAGATTAAAAGGACTAGGTAACAATCTGCATGAGTAATTCACATTACCATCTGGATCCTTTATTTTTGGTCCTATCTGTCCAATTTCAGGATGCTGTTCCATATAGTCATATATTTTTTCAACTGTGCCTTCTTCAAAAAATATATCAGGATTTATTATAAGATGATATTTAGTTATATTTTCCTGTTTATGGGTCTTCTCTTTCAGAAGTTTTTCTATTACAGCATTATGACCTGCTCCAAATCCTTTATTGGAATTATTGAATATGTATTCTATTCTGTCGTCATTAAATTTTTTTATAAATTCTCTTAACCTGTCCTTTTCAGAATTATCTGAGATAAATAATCTGAATTTCAGTTTTAATCTCTGAAAACAGTTTATTATTTTTTCCAGAACTTCTTCATCGGTATTATAAGTTACAATACATGCCGTTAAATCATACATAATTTTTAGCCTTTCTTACTATTTTTACTAAAACGAGGCTGTCTCAAAATTTAAAAAATAATGTAAAACTATATTTATGAATTATTTATAATTTTACAATTCAAAACAGGAAATGAATTTAGGAAAAGTCATCTGTTAGAGCCTTTGGCCAAGTTTTTGACTTTTCCTTAATGAATGACTGTTTTATATAAGTAAAATTTTAACAAATGAATAAATATGGTTTTCATATATTACATTTATATTTTTGCTATTTTGAGACAGCCCCAATTTTTGACTTTTTCTTTATGAATGACTGTTTTGTATAAGTAAAATTTTAACACACGAATAAATATGATTTTAATATTTCAAAATTTTGAGACAGCCTCCTATTTCATCTATTCAAAATAATTTTTATCAGGATCAAATTCCTGCTGTTTCTGATCTTTATCAGAAATTGTAAGTTCTTCCGGATTTATTCCAAATTCTTCAAATTTCCAGTCTATATTCAATGTCTTATCACTCCATAAAATACCGCTATCGTATTCAGGAGCATATAAATCTGTACATCTGTACACAAATTCTGTTTCATCATCTAATGTCAGAAATCCATGTGCAAAGCCTTCAGGAACATAAAACATAAGTTTATTTTCTTCAGATAGCTCTATTCCATACCATTGACCGAAAGTTTCACTTCCTTTTCTCAAATCCACTGCAACATCATAGACACGTCCTTTTATAACTCTTACCAATTTCCCCTGAGTATGCTTTGTCTGAAAATGTAATCCTCTTAAGACACCTTTTTTAGATTTTGAATGATTATCCTGAACAAAATTCATTGTAAGTCCTAATTCTTCAAAAGATCCCTGGTTGTATGTTTCCATAAAAAAGCCTCTTGAATCACCAAAAACTTTTGTCTCAATTATTACAAGATCTTTAATTGGAGTTTTTTTCACAGTAAAGTTATTCATTTTATTTACCTCCATACATTTTTTCATAATATTTCTGATAATCTCCTGAAATAACTTCATTTACCCATTCCTGATTTTCAAGATACCATTTTACAGTTTTTCTTATTCCAGTTTCAAAATCAGTTTCAGGATACCATCCAAGATCTCTTGCTATTTTTGAAGGATCTATTGCATATCTCATATCATGTCCCAATCTGTCCTGAACATAAGTTATCAAATTATAGTTTATATTATCAAGGTCTGTTTTCAGAACTCTCTTATATTCATCATTATTTGTAATCTCCTCTTTTAATATGTCAATTACAAGTTTTACAATATTTATATTCTGTTCTTCATTAAATCCACCTATATTGTAGATCTCTCCTTCTTTTCCTTCCCTTAATACAAGATCAATTCCTTTACAATGATCTTCTACATATAGCCAGTCTCTGACATTGTCTCCCTTTCCATAAACAGGAAGTTTTTTTCCTTCAAGGACATTTTTTATCATAAGAGGTATCAATTTTTCAGGAAAATGATAAGGTCCATAGTTATTTGAACATCTTGTTATTGTTATCGGCATTTTATAAGTTTCTCCATATGCAAGAACTATATGGTCTGCCCCTGCCTTTGAAGCTGAATAGGGACTTCTCGGATCTAAAGATGTTTTTTCTGTAAAAAATTTATCTCCATATGTCTTTAAGTTTGTTCTGTTTTTTACAACATTTTTTACTTTTTCATCTTCAATTACAAGTTCTATAGCTTTTTCATAATCTTTTGACAAACTTCCATAAACTTCATCTGTGGAAACCTGCAAATATTTTACACCGTCTCTATAAACAGGGTATCCATTTTCCCCTTTTGAAACTGTCCATGCCTTTTTTGCATTTTCAAGCAGGTTCTGTGTTCCAAGTATATTTGTTTCAAGAAATATCTGAGGATTTTCAATGGATCTGTCCACATGCGATTCTGCAGCAAAATTCACCACATAATCAACATCATTTTCAGAAAAAATTCTTTCCACTTCTTTTCTGTCTCTTATATCCACTTTTTCAAATTTTACTCCTGGATTTTTTAATTCTTCCCTTATAGTTCCCAAATTTCCTGCATAAGTTAAAGCATCTACAACTATTACTTTAATATCCTCTTTACCTTCATATTTTTTCAAAATATACTTCAAATAATTTGCACCAATAAATCCTGCGGCTCCTGTCACTAAATATGTTTTCATTTAAAGTCCTCCTGAAATTCTTATTTATATTTTTATTTCTTCTTATAAACCCTTACATAATCAACTTTCATTTCTGTCGGAAACTTAATGTTTCCATCTTCTCCTGTCTTATCCTGTAATGCTACATTAATCATTAGAAAATGTGGTAATTTAAATGTATTTTCACTTGATCTTGCAACTTTTTTCATAGATAATCTTTTATATACTCTTCCATTAAACAGCCATTTTATTTCCTTATCATCCCATTCCACCGCATACGTGTTAAATCTTGTCAGATCTTCATTTTTCTTAATTCTAAGATCACTTCCTACAAATGAAGCATAAGTATTATCAGACTTCAAGGCATGAGCTGTTCCAGTAACCCTTTTTAAATTATCTCCATATATCTCGAATATATCTATTTCTTCCTTTGCAGGACCGCCTACAGCCTGTGAATAATCCTCAGGCCATGTCCAAAATGCAGGCCATGTACCTATTCCTTCAGGCATAGTTGCTCTCATTTCTATTTTTCCTTCATGAATCGAAAATTTATCCTTTGTATGTACTGCACCTGAACTATATAAAATCTTTCTGTCTTTTCCATCTATTTTTACTGTCTTGTCATCTTCTTTCTTTACTGTTATTATAAGATAACCATTTTCAAGTCTTACATTATCTCTCTGATAATACTGTTTTGCCTGAAATCCATACTGATCTACCAGATTTCCATTTTCATCCAGATAGTTTCCGGAACTCCATGGATTTCCATTTTCCCAGTAACTCCATTTTGAACTATCCAGTTTATTTTCATCAAATTCATCTCTCCATACAAGCTCCCACTCTACTTTCTTTTTTTTGAAAGGATTTGATATTTTTATTTTTTTCTTCTCTTCAACTGCCGCTTCAGCCTTATCTGAACTTGTTTCACTTTCTATCTTTTCTGCATTCTTTTTTATATTTGTTATTTCTTGTCCTGTTTCTCCTGCAGCCAACGAAATTCTACTAAATCCTACTATTCCTAAACATAATATTAAAAATATTTTTTTCATCCGGTTTCTCCTTTTCCCTGTTATTTTTTAATTTAATTCTGAATTACTTAATTTTTCTATATTATACAAAAAAGACTGAAATAAGTCCAGTCTTTTAGTTTTAATTCATCTATCACTATTCCTATTAAAGTTCACCTTTTTCCTTCATTTCTTCCAAAAATCTATCTATTCCACTTTGCCAGCTAGGAATTTTTTCTCCAAGAAGTTTTTCTACTTTCATAGAAGATAATTTTGAAAAATGAGGTCTTTTAGCTGGAAGATTAAAATCTTCAGTTTTTGCAGTTACAATTTTCCCTTTCCATCCTATTTTCTCCAATACATATTTTGCCTGGTCATATTTACTTGCTATGCCTTCATTTGAAATATGATACAATCCGTATTTTTCTGTCTGTATAAGTTTCCAAGAAAATTCCGCTAGATCTTTTGAATAAGTTGGTACCGAAACCTGATCATCGACTATACTTAAAGCATCTCTTGACTTGCTCCAATTAATTACCTGCTTATTAAAGTTATTATTCGCTATTCCAAACACCCAGGAAGTTCTAATTACAAAGGATTTATCATATGTTTTTAATACTTTCTGTTCCCCTTCATATTTTGACTTTCCATACTCAGATAATGGATTAGGGATGTCTTCTTCTGTATATGGCTCTTTTTTCTGACCATCAAATACAAAATCAGTAGAGTATGTTATATATACAGCATTTATTTTTCTCGCAAACTCCGCTAATTTATAAGGAGCTATAATATTTAAGAGTTTTACTTTTTCATCTATTTCAGCTTTATCTACATCATTATATGCAGCACAGTTTATTATATGCGTAAAATCATTATTTTTATCAAAAAATTGTTCTAAAAATTCATTATTTGTTATATCAAGTTCTTGATAATCTGTTGCAATATATTCTATTTTTAAACTATCAAACAATTTTTTAAAATCACGACCTAATTGACCATTAGATCCTGTTAAGAGTATTTTCATATTATTTATCTCCTTTTTTACTTAATATTAATCTACGATAATTTCTTTATTTATTTTATATTTTATACT
>CAJPML010000035.1 GCA_905371725.1 Leptotrichia sp. oral taxon 215 | reverse complement strand
GCGTCACGGAAAAGTAAGAGTAATATGCGAAAACCCTAAACATAAGCAAATACAATACATGGATTAATAAATCTTTTTTTTGATTTTATCTTATCACCTGATAAAATAAATTCTTTAAAATCTTTTCTATTTTTTATATTTTCCAGTTCTTTTTTCATATATGAGTTGTTTATTTTTTCCATCATGACATCATCTGTCAGTTCAAAATCACTTAATTTTATAATGTTCTCTTTCAATGCTCTTTTCAATAATTTTGTAAGCATTGTATTTGCATATTTATTTAAAGGAGCACTTATATATTCGGTTATTTCCTTATGATAGAGTTCAGAAAACCATTTACCCATTTCTATGGAATCTATACACAACTTGTCATCACATATAACTAAATGTTTCAGAAATTCATCAATTTCTTTTTTGTTTATTGTTTTCTCATTATACATATCCCTCAATGTATAATCTAGACGATCATAAGATAAATCAGGTAAATCAGCATCCAAAGTTTCATAATATGTACTCATTATACTTTTTATATCCAAACCATATCTTTCAAAAATTTCAATCAAATCGTTTTTTTCCAGAAATTTATCCTGAATCATATCATGCCAGTTTTCATCCTCATTTCCTAGAACATAATCTATAACATGGGAAAATGCCGAATGTGATATATCATGCAAAAGGGCTTTTATCTGTTCTTCTAGACTACCTCCAAACTTCAGTGCCAGTAGCATTACTCCTATAGAATGTTCATATCTTTTCAAATTCCACTCTTTTTTTACAAGAAAGGCTCCACCACCCTGATGAATATTTTTCAGTCTTTTAAAAGTTTCAGTATTAATAATTTCATAAATAATTTTTTCAACTGAATATTCTCCATATAATTCATCTTTTATTTTATATATTCCTGAACTTATTAATTCCATATTTTTATTAATCACTTTCATTTATTGTACTTGAAACATTAAAATATTTGTATAAATTCATCTTTAAAAATATAAAATTTTTAAATTGTCAAATAGTTAAAAATTCTGATTATCTAAAAAAATTTTCAATAACTGTCTTTAGCGCATCATCATTATTTGATGTACTTTCAAATTTTGATTTTGCCTTTATCTCTTCATTTGCATTGGAAACAGCTACCGGCATACCAACAACCTCAAGAAGAGGAATATCGTTATAACTGTCTCCCACAGCAATCATTTCTTCCATTCCTATCCCCGTCAGCTCCCCCAGCTGTCTCAATGTCTTCCCTTTATTTATATTTTTATTGGCAATTTCAAGGAAAATCGGTTTAGATATCGCTATGAAATATTCATTTCCATATTTTGATTTCATATGTTCTTCCGCTTTTTTTACTTTTTCGGGATCACTTATAAGCATACATTTTGTAGTTTCCTTTATTCCATAACCATCAAGTTCTTCAAGACTTCCAAACTCTCTAAACTTCATTCCACATAATTTTGCTTCAAATCTTGTATTTTCAGTGTCCTTACTTGCATATACAGTGTCTTCTCCGTATAAAGCCATCGGAATTTCAATTTCACAGGAAAATTCATATATTTTTCTTATGTCATCCCAGTCAAGTCCTTCATGAAAAATCATTTTCCCATCTTTCATGTCTATAAGCTGACCACCATTAAATGCCAGTACATAGCCACCATATCTGGCCATTTCCAGTTCTTTAGCATACTCAAACATTGCAAAGCTCGGTCTTCCGCTTGCCAGAACAAATTTCACCCCTTTTTTCTGAATCTCTTTTATTGCTTCGATATTCCCCTCTGAAATTAAATGTTCATCATTTAGCAATGTTCCATCCATATCAGTGGCAATCAGTTTATATTTCATTATTTTCCTCCATTTCTTAATTTCTTTTATTAATTTAGCATTTCCTGAATTCACATCATAATTATGAAAAATTTTTTATTTACAATAAATCCATAAGTTTTTCAACATCTTCCCTTTTTGTTGCCCAGCTTGTTGCAAGTCTTATAACCGTATGGTTTTCATCATATTTTTCCCAGAAACTGAATACGACACGTTTTGAAAGTTCTTCCATTTTACTGTTTTCAACTATTACAAATTGCTGATTAGTAGGTGATTCAAAATAAAATCTGTATCCTTTTTCCTGCAGCTCTCTTTTTAAAATTTCTGACATTTCTATGGCATGTCTACTTATCCTGAAATACAGGTCATCTGTAAACAGAGTGTCAAACTGTACTCCCAGAAGTCTACCCTTTGCAAGCAATGCTCCATGCTGTTTTATAAATGTAACGAAATTTTTTGGTGCATTGTTATGTGTAAAAACTATTGCTTCTCCTGACAATGCCCCTATTTTTGTTCCTCCAATATAAAATACATCACATAGCTCACATAAGAGTTCCAATGTAACATCTGTATTTTTAGCCATCAGACCATATCCCAGTCTGGCTCCGTCCACAAATAGCGGTATCTTGTAGTCTCGACATACTTCACTGATTTTCATTAAATCTTCTTTTGTATAAAGGGTTCCGTATTCTGTAGGATGGGAAATATAAACCATTCCAGGATAGACCATATGCTTATGATTCTGATCATTGTAGAATGTCTCAATGTATTCCCTTAATTCTCGAGAATTTATTTTTCCTTCATGCTGAGGCAATGTCAGTACCTTGTGACCTGTAAATTCTATCGCTCCTGATTCATGTACATTTATATGCCCTGTTTCAGGAGAAACAACTCCTTCATAAGATTCCAGCAGAGCATCTATTACAACTGCATTTGTCTGTGTTCCTCCTGTTAAAAGATACACGTCTACATTTTCATTTTTACACGCCTTCTTTATTTTTTCCTCTGCACTTAAAGTATACTTGTCAGTTCCATATCCAGGAAGCTTTTCATCATTTGTCCTTATAAATGCATTCAGTATCTCCTTGCAGGCTCCTTCTGTGTAATCATTTGCAAAATATAGCATGTCTCTCTCCTTTCAACTTTGTTTAAATACGTAGATTGTATAAAGCTAGATATCTAAGTACTCCTCTTCTTTTATCATATGTTTTTCCAGATTCTTTCCCTTACGTAAAAAACGATATGCATTTCTTTTTTTGTCTGCCCTTATATAAAAAGTTTTTCCATCCATTTCAACAAATGCAACATTACTTTCAAGTGCAATCGCATCTGTACTTTCTTTTTTCATTATTTCATCAAATTCTTTTCTTTCCTCTTCCTCATAATGGACATTATTCAGATATGGTAAAATACCCAGTCCTTTCACCCATTTATACCTCGGTCTGTCTATCCCTTCAATAAATTCACTGTCATCGAATCCAGCCTTAAACCAGCATAGCGACCCTGCACTTAGTCCGGAAAGCACAATATTTTTCTTATATGCTTCCTTCAAGTATTTATCTACTGAATATTTTTCCCAGATTTTCATCATATATTCTGAATTTCCCCCTCCAACATATATAATATCAGATTTCAGTATTATATCTCTTATGTCATCCTCTTCAATATTTTCCTTTGTCAGACAGAGAATTTTTACATCACATCCAAGTTCTCCGTAAACTTTTTTAACAGTTTCAATATATCCCTCCGCATCATGACTCGCAGTAGGAATAAAGAGCAACAAAGGTCTTTCTTTTCCAGAAAGTGAAACTATAAATTTGTCAATGTTTAAAGTCTCTCCATCTTTTATTTCTCCTCCGCCTATCGCCACTATTCTTCCCATAAGTCTTTCTCCTTTTCTGACTATAATATATGTTGCAAAAATGGAACTGGATAAATAAGAAAATGTATCAAAATCATTTTTACAGACTTTTCTTTATCTCCCCATTTTTTAACAGTTCCATTCTTCTAATCAAATAAATTCAAAAATATCTTTACACTAATCCTTATATCCATTAGGATTTTTTTTCTGCCAGTTCCATGAATTTGCACACATCTGCTCTATTGTATATGTAGGCTCCCAGTTCAGCAGTTTTTTAGCCTTGTCTATGCGTGCATAGGACACAGGAATGTCTCCGGCACGACGTCCTGCTATAACATAAGGTATTTTCTTTCCTACTGCCTTTTCAAAATTGGCAACTATTTCAAGGACACTGTATCCTTTCCCGCTTCCAAGATTAATTGCTTCAAATCCTTTTCCTTTTCCTGAAACAAGATATTTAATTGAAGCTGAATGTCCTGCAGCCAAATCATTTATATGGATAAAGTCCCTTATACATGTTCCATCAGGAGTATCATAATCATCTCCAAATACGCTTAATTTTTCAAGCTTTCCTACTGCTACCTGAGTAATATACGGTGCAAGATTATTAGGAATTCCATTAGGATCTTCACCTATCTCTCCACTTTCATGTGCACCCAGAGGATTAAAATATCTTAATGCTATTATTTCCCATGAATCATCTGAAGCCGCAAGATCTACAAGAATATGCTCTATCATAAGCTTTGTTCTTCCATAAGGATTTGTAGCTCCCATATCATTATCCTCCACTAACGGCATTGCCTTTGGAATACCATAAACTGTGGCTGAAGAGCTGAACACAAGTTTTTTTACTGAAAATTCTTTCATAACTTCAAGAAGAACTATCATTCCTATTAAATTATTATCATAGTACATCAAAGGCTTTTCAACTGATTCACCTACAGCCTTATATCCTGCAAAATTAATAACTGCATCAATTTTATTTTCTTTGAAAATTTCTCTTAATCCTTCTTTATTACGTATATCCAGTTCATAATATTTTATTTTTCTATCAGCAAGTTTTTCGAGAATACTTATAACTTTTTTGCTTGAATTGCTGAAATCATCAACAATAATAACATCAAATCCCTTTTTTATCAAATCCAGTACCGTATGAGAACCAATGTATCCTGCTCCTCCTGTTACTAAAACTGTTTCCATAATATAATTTCCCCTTTACTTTACATAATAAATATAACCATTAAAGCCAGAATTGCTGGAATTCCCTGCATAAAAAGAATTCTATATGAAACTGTTAAAGCACCATATATTGCAGCACATATAACACATGCCAGAAAAAATATAGCCAACTGAATCTGAAATACACCTGACTCAAATATGCTCCATATCAGTCCCATAGCCAGAAAGCCATTATATAGCCCTTGGTTAGCCATCAATATCTTTACTCTTTCATCTTTAAGAAATTCTTTTGTCAATCCAAAGCTTCTTTGAGCCACCTTACTTTCATTAAAGAACATTTCCATTATTAAAATGTAAATATGTTCTACTGCTACCACTAATATTAATAATCCAGCTATAATACCCAATTTTTAACCTCCAATATCTTAAAATTCATATAAATGGCTGTTTTACCATGTCCATTTTTAGTCCTTTACACTTAATATCAAAGGTTTTCCATCTACAATTGCCAGACTATGTTCATACTGGGCAGATCGTTTCCCATCTTTTGTAACTGCCGTCCACATGTCCTGCAGTATTTTAACCTTATAAGTTCCTACATTTACCATAGGCTCAACAGTAATTACCATTCCATCTTCAATTTTTGCACCAGTTCCTGGTTTACCGTAATTTGGAATCATCGGATCTTCGTGCATTTCCTTTCCAACACCATGTCCTGCAAAATCCCTCACAAGAGAGAATCCAAAACTTTCCACATACTCCTGAACAGCATGCCCTATGTCACCTATTCTGTTCCCGGCACGTGCCGCTTCAATTCCAATATCCCTTGCTTTTTTAGTTACTTCCATTAATTTTTTCGCTTCTTCGTCTACTTCTCCTACAGCATAAGTTATTGCCGCATCTCCAAAATATCCATCAAGAACTGTAACTGTATCAATCGTCAGTATATCTCCTTCTTTCAGAATCTGTTTCTTGCTTGGAATTCCATGTACCACAACTTCATTTACAGAAATACACGTAGCAGCCGGATATGGTGGATAAGGTCTTCCTATGTCATATCCCTTCGTTCCTGGAATCGCTCCCTGAGATCTCATATAATCTTCAGCTATCTGATCCAGTTCATGAGTACTGATTCCAGGCTTAATATACTGAGGTAATACATCTTCAAACAGTCTTGCTATAATCTCATTTGCTTTTTTTATCTTTTTTATTTCATCCAATGTTTTATAAATTATCATTATATCTTACTCTTTCTATTATTTTTTAGTTATCTAAAAATAATTTTTATTAAAAACAGACTTTTTTATAAGAATTTCATCAGAAGTCTTATCTAAATTTCTGGTAAACCCAATTATTCAATTTTACTATTTTTCTAATATAGCAATTATATCTTCTGTTATTTCATCTAATTTTTTTGCTCCATCCACAGAATAGACCTTATTCTGTTTTTTATAAAAATCAAGAACCGGAGCTGTCTGTTCGTTATAAACTGCCAGTCTCTTTTTTACTGTTTCTTCATTGTCATCAGCTCTTTGTTCAAGATCTTCAGGATTTTCATCAACAGGTGGGTTATATTTTATATGATATATTTTTCCTGTCTTTTTAGATACTCTTCTTCCTGTAATTCTTTCTATTATTTCATCATCACTTACATCAAGGGCAATTACCTTTTCAATTTCCCTGTCTGATTTTTTTAATATTTTGTCTAATTCTTCAGCCTGAGCAACTGTTCTAGGAAAACCATCTAAAATAAAACCTTTCTTACAGTCATCTTCTTGAAGTCTTGCTTCTACAAGTCCGTTTACTATATCATCAGACACAAGTTTTCCTTCATCCATAAGTTTTTTTGCTTCCAGTCCTAATGGAGTTTTATTTGCTATTGCCGCTCTTAAAATATCTCCTGTAGAAATTTGAGGTATTTCATATTTTTTAATAAGTTCCTTTGCCTGAGTACCTTTTCCTGCTCCTGGAGCTCCAAATAATACTATATTCATATCTTTTTCACACGATACATGTTGCTAATCGTGTACTCCTTTCTATATTAATAATTTCTCTATCTGTTATTTATTTTAACATATTTTCAGAAAAAATTGAATATTTAAATAAAAGAAAAGCCTTGAAGCTTTCACTTCAAGGCAATCTTATATTATTTAAAATTAGTTTCCATCAACAAATCTTACGTTTTCGAAATCTACATTTTGGAAGAATAATTCAACTCTTCTGTTATTGTATCTTCCTTCAACAGTATTGTTTGTATCTATAGGTTGAGATTCTCCTCTTCCTGTAATTGTTCCGTAAGAAACTGTATTTTTCAATCCATATTCTTTCAGTAATCTAGCAACATTTTGTGCTCTTGCTACTGATAATTTTTGGTTGTAAGCATCTGATCCTGTAGAATCTGTATGTCCAACGAAATCAATTGATCCACCTTCAGCGAATTGGTTAATTACGTTTGCAATAGTTCCTAAATCTCTAGCTTCAGCTTCGTTAGGTACTCTTCCATCAACTTTAAATCCTTTGATTGTACATTTTTTCTCACTTGCTGAACAGCTAAATGGTAATTCAATAGTTTTAACACCTATTGTTTTACCTGGTTTTTCTACTGGTTTTTCTACTTCTACAACTTTTTCAACAGTAACAACTCTTTCAATTATTTTTGGTTGTCTGTCGTTTGCTAATTGTCCAAATCTGTATCCTACTCTTAATCCAACTGTATCAACTGAATCTTTTGATTTTACTCCTGTTGCATTTTCTCTTACTGCAAATCCTGATTTTTCATATAAAGCTTCTAATGAAACTGGTCCAAACTCAGTTCCTAATCCGATTGCTCCATATGCTCCACCAGATACATCAAATCCATTCTTTGCAACTTTTTTTGTTTCATTAGCAAAATTGTATCCTACTCTTCCTAATACATATAATGCATCATTTCCTGATTGAGTAGTTATTAAATTGAATTTTCCTAAAGCATAAACTGGGGCACTTGTAGCAAGTTTATAATTTTTAGGTATTCCACCATATTCTTTGTTATCAGCTTTCCTATTTATTAATTTTCCTGAGTTTGATGAAAGTTTATATTCTCCTCCAACTCCCCATTCAAATTCACCTTGGTTATCAAAAATATACTCTAACCCTACAACTGGACCTCTTTTTAATTTGAAATCCTCACCTACTCCAACTTTTGCTTTTCTACTTAAATCATATCCTGATTTAATTTGTAATTCAGACGCTACAGCATTTAATGCTAATAAAGCTGTCCCTAAAATAACTAACTTTTTCATTTAATTTCCTCCTTGATATTTCAAATCATTTAATTTCATAGTTTCCCTAACTTTCTCTTAAGATTATACTATAACTCATAAAAAAAAGCAATATTTTTTTTGTTCTAAATTTTTTTATTTTAAATTCCTTGTTTTTTTCATTAAAATCTATTATTTTAAATATTTTATGTCATAAATTTTCCCATATTTTTTTCTTATATAATCATTATTTTTTCTATAGAATTTTCTATTTTTTTAAGTAGCGCAACCCTATTA
>CAJPML010000034.1 GCA_905371725.1 Leptotrichia sp. oral taxon 215 | reverse complement strand
GTGTTATTTTTAACTGTAATATCATTACAAATTTTCGGAGCAAATTATAAAGTTACAGGAAATAAGTTAACTCAGAAAGAATTAAAGATAAATAATTCAGGGATTGAAAAGGAGATAAAAAGGTTTTTTACTGAAGAATATCTTAAAATTATGAAAGATGAGCTTGCAAAAGAAAAAATAGAAAATAAAGAAATGCAAGAAATATATTTTAGGTTCATGAATAAATATTTATCTAACCTAGAGTATAAAATAGATGAAATAAATTATATTTCAGTTAAGAAAGCAAATGTTATTGTAGAGTTAAAGGATATAAATTTTGAGAGTCTGGATGTTGAGAGATTGTTAGATGAAAAGAATGTAGATAATAAACTTATAGAAAAACTTTTTTCAAAGTTGGATGAAAAAGATATAGAAGAAATGAACCAGCTAGATGAAAAAGAGGCGGAAGAAATAGTTGTAAAAAAATTTCTTCCATATTTAACAGAAGTTATTTTAGAAGAAATGGATAAAGTAAAAATATATAGAACAGATAAGGTAGAGTTTGACTTGAATAAAGTAAATGGAAAATGGGAAATAACTTCAGAAAATTAATATAGCTAGTGGAAATATAGACCCGTAACATATACTGGGAATAAAGCAAATAAAAAAGAGATGTTTAAGAAAATTAAGTATTGCCATAAAAATAAGATTATTCTTGAGTTTTTAAGGCATTTTATTTAATTAAACATCTCTTTATATTTAATTTTTCAAATAATCTGCTATTTCATTTAAAGTTCTTTTATCCTCTAAAATACTTGTATGTGTGGCATTTTCAATAACCTTGTAATTACAGTTATTAAGCCTTGAAGTTTTAAAGGGAACCATTCCATCATCAATTCCAGGAATCAGAATGGAATATAAAAAATTACCGGATTTATTTCCTATCATTACATAACATGAGTAATCAGGTTCACCAAGCGAATTTACGAAACTGTCACTGGAAGTTTTAAACTGTCTGACAGAATTTCCCAGAGTATCCTTGAGGATATCAGATATCGGATTGTCTGACAGCTGGCTCCCATGAGATGGCGGAGAAATAAATATTATTTTTCCAAGATTATCTAATTTATGAGTTTTCAGATAATATCTTAAAATTCCTGTTCCCATTGAATGTACAATAAAATTTATTTTGATTTCAGGAAGTCCCTGCTTTTTTCTCCTTGTATTTTCTTCTTCTACAGTTTTTGATATAGATTCAATATTTGGAGCAATATATTTTTCAGTAATTTCCTCAACAGTATCTTCAGTTGTAGGATATTGTATGTTAATTCCTGAATATCCTTCCTTCTCAAGCGTGTCAGTAATGGATTTTAAAGTTTTTGCTTTTCCATATATACCATGAAAGACAATAACAAAATCCTTATTTTTATCAAAAGTTCCAAATCTTTCAACATTATACGGGTGATAAAGAAGCCTTTTGGTTATCTTTAATCCTGTAAAAGTTATTATTGTAAGAATAATAATGGCAATAGTCAGTTTTTTAAAATTAAATTTCATATTAAATCCTTTATTTATTTTTTTGGAGTTTATAAAATTCAAATATTCCCTTTTCACCAAGATTTGGGATATATTCATCTACAGAAGGGATAAAATCAGATATTTCCTTTCCCTGTCCTCCGGTAGATATAACATATGATTCGGGTATTTCCTCTTTGTATTTAGCAATAAGTTCCTTTATTGCTCCGACATTGCTGTAAAATATTCCCGAATTTATCTGAGTGACAGTATTTATTCCAAGAACGGTAGAAGGCTTCTCAAATTTAATTTTAGGAAGTTTTGCAGTATTGTTAAAAAGAGCATTTATTGACAGATTTATACCTGGAATAATGCAGCCTCCCATGTAGGTGGAGTCTTTAATCATATCAAAGGTAGTTGCAGTTCCGAAATCAATGATTAAAAGATTTCTGTCAGGATGTATCCTCTTTGCAGCCAATATATCAGCAATCCTGTCAGCACCCAATCCTCTTTCCATTCCTTCCAGAATTTTTATCTCATCATTAATATTATCCAGCGAAATAAAAACAGGTTCAGTGTTGAAAAATTTCTTTCCGAGATATTCAAAAACTTCATTAATGTGTGGAACAACAGATGAAACTACAATATCTGTAACATCAGAAATATTAATTTTTTTATTTTCGGCAAGATTTTTTAACATAATAAACAGAGTGTCTTCCGTAAATCTCAAGTCAGTGGGTATACGGAAAGAAGCTCTTATTTCACCATTGTTATCATAGAAAATAGGAACAATGTGTGTGTTTCCTATATCAAATCCTAAAAGCATAAAGACCTCCTATAAAATTTCGTTATTAAATCGATATATTATAATAATTGTAAGTTTTTATGAAATATTGTGCTTTAAATAAACAGTTTTACATAGGCGATTATGGATAAAATAACTCCTGTAATAGCTTCTCCTGACATAAGTCCATTTGCAAAAAGAAGAGCATCTGAAGAAAATTTTTCTGAAATCTTTTTTGCAATGGAATTAAGAAGTCCTCCTATGAAAACAGGTAATGTAAGGTAAAAAGGAAGGTAGATTCCTATTCCGAAAGTAAGTACGGGAAGATTAAGCATATTCAGTACAAGTCCTGCCAGAAGTCCCACCCAGAACAAATGTATAAATGGAATTCCCTTTATTACAGAAGCTACTATTGAAGCCTGAAGAACAATCAGATCGCTATTTTCCATAGGACCGATATTTTTGTAGATATTAAAGAATATGAAAAACAGGAATGTTATAACAGCTGAACTTACTGCTGCACCGATTATTTCTCCAATAAACTGTTCAAATGGACGGACTTTCATATTGAAACCTGACTTGAAGTCGTTCAGTATATCTCCTGCAAGTCCACATGCCACTGCAACAATGCAGGCAATAAAGAATAATGTAAGGAGCGTTATGTTTGTTGAAAAAACAGAACTTCCTATTTTCAGTCCGTTCAGAAGGCTATTCAAAAAAGAAATTACAAGTATTGAAATCACTGCATAAATTTCCATCGGATTTATACCTGTCTTTCCTGTGGAATATCCTGCAATTGCGGCACATAAAATGCATATTATAATTACAATTATTGATAGAAATGGAGAAATTTTATAAATCATTGAAATTATAATGAAGGCAAAAATTGTCAGAATTCCTAAAACAGGAGCTGAATTTATGGAAGATATTTTAGATGTTTTAGTATTCTTTCCTTTTTTTATCTCCTGTTTCTTCGGCAATAGTATTTTTATAATTATTGAAATTCCTATGCCTATCATAAATCCCATTCCAAAACTGTTTTTCATAATATCAAAATTAGCAATGTTTTTAAATTTGGCAGTTGGAGCTGCGATAAAATGAATAAAAGCTCCTCCCAGAAACCAAATAAATGTATTTGTAAATCCAAGAATATATCCGATTCCAAGTAAAAGTGGCGAAACATAGAAACTCAGCATTCCATTTTTTAAAGTGAAGACAGTAGGAATAAAAGGAGCTTTTCCCTTGAAAAAACTGAAATCCCTGAAAATGGATATGACAGAACTTATTAGTGTTCCAACTCCTACTATTTTCATGCTATCCTTATTTTTTCCTGAACTTACAAGCGTATAGGCTGCTTCTCCTATGGGAAATTCAAGCCCTTCTTCTTCAATAAGTTTCTTCCTGAAAATATATGACAGAAAAGCTCCGAGTATGCTCCCGGTCAATATTGTAAAAAAAAGAAGCATTTCATTAATATCCTTTAAATTTCCTCCTAGCAGCAGATATCCAGGTAAAGTAAATGCAACACCTCCTGCAACCATTGAACCTGCACTCATTATAGTATGAGTAACCGTAATTTCCTTCATGTTGTTTCTCTTGAAAAGCTTAAGTAAAGATATTGAAATTAATGTTACCATTATGGTAGGCCAGGGTAATGCACCAAACTTCAGTACTATATAGAATGAACTTGCTGAAACAGGTATTGCACCAGCGATACCGATTAAAATCGACAGGAGAGTCAGATTTTTCTCCTTGTTTTTTTGCATAAAATTATTTCTCCTTTCAAAGTAATTATGAAATTTTTTTTCAGAATCTGATATTATATCTGTAAAAATTATTTATAAAATTTTACCTCTTTTTTCTTTTTTTGTCAATTTGTAAATACAATAAAATCAATATTTTTTGAGAAGAAGAATATATATCTAAATAGTTAATTAGAAAAACTTTATAAAAATAAAGCTATGAAAAGTCAATAAAAAAATAAAAAAGAACACATTTGTATAAAAAATTTAAAAAAAGCTTTGATTTTCAAAGAAAAATAAGTTATAATAATTACAGAAATGAAAATAATAAACATAGAAAGGATGTGTTTCAAAAAAATGGACGCATGGAGAGGTTTTAAAGAAGGTAATTGGAGTAAAGAAGTTGACGTAACAGACTTTATCAGAAGAAATTACACTGAGTACCAAGGGGATGAGAGTTTTCTAGAAGGACCGACAGAAGCTACTACAGAAATGTGGAAATCTCTTATGGAAAAATTTAAAGTAGAAAGAGAAAAAGGTATTTATGATGCTGAAACTAAAATACCTTCTCAAATAGATGCCTATGGTCCTGGTTATATTAACAAGGATCTGGAAAAAATCGTAGGACTTCAGACAGATGCACCGCTAAAAAGAGCGATCTTCCCTAATGGAGGACTGAGAATGGTTAAAAACAGTCTGGAATCTTTTGGATATAAGCTGGATCCTCAGACTGAGGAAATATTCAGCAAATATAGAAAAACACATAATGATGGAGTGTTCTCAGCTTATACTGACAGTATAAAAAAGGCAAGACATACAGGAATTATTACAGGATTGCCTGATGCCTACGGAAGAGGAAGAATAATCGGGGATTACAGAAGAGTTGCCCTTTATGGAGTTGACAGACTTATAGAGGAACGTGAAACTAGATTTAAGGAATGCGATCCTGCTGAAATGACAGAAGATAAAATAAGATTAAGAGAAGAGCTTTTTGAACAAATTAAAGCATTAAAGGCTCTAAAAAGAATGGCAGAAGCTTATGGGTTTGATATTTCACAACCTGCTTCGACAGCACAGGAAGCTATCCAGTGGACTTATTTTGCTTACCTTGCGGCTACTAAAGATCAGAACGGTGCGGCAATGAGTATAGGAAGAACTTCTACATTCCTTGATATTTACATTGAAAGAGATTTACAGGAAGGAAGAATTACTGAAAAAGAAGCTCAGGAATTTATGGATCATTTTGTAATGAAGCTGAGACTTATCAGATTCTTAAGAACACCTGAATATGATGCATTATTCTCAGGAGATCCTGTATGGGTTACTGAATCAATTGGTGGAATGGGACTTGATGGAAGATCCCTTGTAACTAAGAACAGTTTCAGAGTTCTGCATACGCTTTATAACATGGGAACATCTCCTGAACCTAACCTGACAGTATTATGGAGTGAAAAATTACCTGAAAACTGGAAAAAATTCTGTGCAAAAGTATCCATAGATACTTCATCAGTTCAGTATGAAAATGATGATATTATGAGACCTCAGTTTGGTGATAACTATGGAATAGCGTGCTGTGTTTCGCCTATGGCAATAGGACAGCAGATGCAGTTCTTCGGAGCAAGGGTAAACTTGCCTAAAGCATTACTTTACGCTATAAACGGTGGAAAGGATGAAAAATCTAAGATGCAGGTTACTCCTGAAGGTCAGTTCCAGAAAGTTGAAGGAGAATACCTTGAGTTTGATGAAGTATGGGAAAAATTTGATAAATTATTAGACTGGCTGGCTGAAACTTATGTAAAAGCATTGAATATTATCCATTACATGCATGATAAATATTCTTATGAAGCTCTGGAAATGGCATTACACGATGTTGATATCAAGAGAACTGAAGCATTTGGAATTGCAGGAATTTCAATAATTGCAGATTCACTTGCGGCAATTAAGTACGGAAGAGTAAGAGTTGTAAGAGATGAAGAAGGAGACGCAGTTGACTATGTTGTTGAAAAGGAATATGTTCCATTCGGTAACAATGATGATGCAACAGATCAGTTTGCAGTAGATGTAGTTAAAATCTTCATGAACAAAATAAGAAGTCATAAAATGTATAGAGATGCAATACCTACTCAATCAGTATTGACAATAACTTCAAACGTTGTATATGGTAAAAAGACAGGAAATACTCCTGACGGAAGAAGAGCAGGGGAGCCTTTCGGACCTGGAGCAAACCCTATGCACGGAAGAGATACAAGAGGAGCAGTAGCATCACTTGCATCAGTAGCAAAATTGCCATTTGAAGATGCTAATGACGGAATTTCATATACATTTGCAATAACACCTGAAACATTAGGTAAAAATGAAAATGAGAAAAAAGGAAACCTTGTAGGATTATTAGACGGATACTTCAATCAGACAGGACATCATCTGAATGTAAACGTATTCGGAAGAGAATTACTTGAAGATGCTATGGAAAAACCTGAAAATTATCCGCAGCTTACAATAAGAGTTTCAGGATATGCAGTAAACTTTGTAAAACTTACTAAAGAACAGCAGCTGGATGTAATTAACAGAACAATATCAAGTAAATTCTAATTGAAAAGAATTATAGAATATTATATAATAATGTCGCATGGCTATCCTAAATGATAGTTGGCGGCATTATTTACTATGAGACAATAAAAATTAGACAAAAAATCAAAAGAAAATGAGGAAGAATTGGTTATGGAGGGATATATACATTCTTTTGAATCTTTCGGAACAAAAGACGGGCCTGGAATAAGATTTGTCCTATTCCTGCAGGGATGCCCTCTGAGATGTCTTTACTGTCATAATGTTGATACTTGGAATATAAAGGACAGGAAATACATGATGACACCGGAAGAAGTTATGAAGGAAATTCTCAAAGTTAAAGGATTTATAAGAAGCGGGGGCGTTACTGTTTCAGGAGGGGAACCTCTACTGCAGCCTGAATTTCTGATTGAACTGTTTAAACTGTGTAAGGAAAACGGAATTCACACAGCATTGGATACTTCAGGATACATCTTTGACGAAAAAGCTAAAAAAGTGCTGAAAACTGTTGATATGGTACTTCTTGACATAAAACATATCAATCCTATGAAATACAAAATATTGACTTCTGTGAGCCTTGATCATACACTGAAGTTTGCTGAGTACCTTTCAAGCATAAATAAACCTGTATGGGTGAGATATGTACTTGTTCCAGGGTATTCAGATGATGAGGAAGATCTGCATGAATGGGCTAAGTTTGTGTCGCAGTTTGGGAATATAGAAAGGGTGGATATTCTGCCATTTCATCAGATGGGAACCTATAAGTGGGAAAAACTTGGGAAAGAATATAAACTTAAGGATGTAGAAACTCCCACAAGGGAAGAAGTGGAAAAGGCCGAAGAAATTTTTAAGTCGTATGGACTGAAATTGCTTGAAAAATAAAATAAAGGGAATTATTTCTGATTTTAATTGAGATAGTTCCCTTTTGATTTTATTTTTATTGTTCTTTCCGGAATTTTACATGGAGAAATAGAAATATTTGAAATGTTATAGTAAATATAGTAGAATAGTTAAAAAGAAATAAATTTTAGGAGAATAGAATTGCTAAAAATAGGCATAGTTGCAGAGTATAATCCTTTTCATAATGGACATCTGTACCAGATAGAAGAGATAAAAAAAAGAATGGGAAAAGACACATTGATAGTTGCAGTTGTAAGTGGAGATTTTGTTCAGAGGGGTGAATTCTCATATTTTGATAAATGGCAGAAGACGGAAATGGCATTGAATCATGGAGTGGACATTGTAGTGGAACTACCATTATACTATTCCGTCCAGAATGCTGAGATTTTTTCAAGAATGTCGACAAAAATTCTGGATTATTTCGAGCTGGATTTTCAGGTTTTTGGTGCAGAGGAAGAGAATATAAAAGTGCTGGACAGGATAATAGGATTGCAGGAAAGGGAAGACTATAAAAAGAATCTGATGGAACTGATGAAAAAAGGGAACAGTTACAGCACTTCCCAGAAACTTGCATTATCAGAATACGGATACGGTGATGCTGTGAAATCAAATAATATACTTGCTCTTGAGTATATGAGGACAATGAAGAGGGAAAATCTTGGAATAAAGCCTTATATTATAAAAAGGGAAATCTCGGATTATAATGAAATAGAGATTGAAGAGGGGAGAAAAAGTATTGCAAGTGCAACCTTTATAAGGGAAGAGATGCTAAGGAATAGCGGAGATCCTGAAAATATAAGAAAATTTATCCCTGAGAAAACATATGAAATTTTAAAGAGGTTTTACATTTCAGATAGGACAGATAATGAACAGCTGGAATGGAAAAACTTAAAAAATAGTATGTTTAAATTTTTAAAATATAAATTG
>CAJPML010000033.1 GCA_905371725.1 Leptotrichia sp. oral taxon 215 | reverse complement strand
GGACAGGACATATTATGAAGAGCTTAATGAAACAAAGGAAGACATTTACTATCTTGTTATATCTGATAATGGAAATGATGAAAAAGCTAAGCTTAATGACGCATTCAGAGCAGGAAGCTTTTCAGTTACAGATTTGAATATAGATGGAATTCCTTCAGATTATATGAAACGGTTTAAAGAAGAAATTGAGGAATTGAGAAACGAAAAGAAACAGATAAAAGAGGAAATTAAGAAATATGACAATGAGCTGGGAGATTTGGAAGCAGTTTATGAATATTTAAAAAATAAGAAACTGAGAATAACTGAATCTGAAAAATTAGCTGAGACAAAAAATACTTGTATCATTAATGGATGGATTCCTTCAGACAAAAAAGAAGCATTTGAAAATGCAGTTAAGGAAGTCACAGGTGAAAATTATTATGTGAAATTTGAGGAAGCAGAGAAAGATGATGCTGAAGTACCGATAAAACTTAAAAATAACAGAATAGTTACTGCTTTTGAAAGTCTGACAGGAATGTACGCTTATCCAAAATACAATGAAATAGATCCTACTCCTCTGCTTACACCTTTCTACATAGCATTCTTTGGAATGATGGGAGCAGATGCAGGATATGGACTTGTATTACTGCTTGGAACTTTGTTTGTACTGAAATTTTTCAATCTTAATAAAAAGATGAGATTATTTGTAGAATTTTTCTTTTATTTAAGTTTTTCAGTAATTATCTGGGGAGTATTGTATGGTTCATACTTTGGATTGGAAATTCCTGGAATGTGGCGATGGGTAAATCCGTCAACTGAGTTCCAAAAATTGTTAATTCTATCCGTAGCATTTGGATTAATACATTTATTCTTTGGTTTGGCAATAAAAGCTTATATGAATTTCAGAGATGGTAAGCCTTTAGATGCACTTTATGATGTAGGTTTCTGGTATATGGCACTTGCTGGTGGAATTTTATTCCTACTATTTAAAATGTTAAAATTGTCGCCTTCTATTGCGAATATATCAATGTGGGTAATGATTGCAGGAATGGTCGGAATTGTATTAACTGGCGGAAGAGAAGCCAAAAGCATAGGAGGAAAAATAGGAGGAGGACTTTACAGTCTATACGGGATTTCAAGTTATGTAGGAGATTTTGTATCCTATTCGAGACTTATGGCATTAGGACTTGCAGGTGGATTTATTGCACAGGCTATGAATATAATTGCGGGAATGCTAGGTGGAAACTTGATAGGACTTATATTTGTCCCTGTTATATTTGTTTTAGGACATTTATTTAATATGTTCCTTTCATTTCTGGGTGCATATGTGCATACTTCAAGACTTATGTATGTAGAATTTTTTGGTAAGTTCTATGAAGGTGGAGGAAAACCATTTAAAGATTTCAGAACAGAAAGTAAATATATAAATTTGGATGACTAAAAAACAATAAAAGATTTAAATTTATATTGTAAAATCAAATTAATAAAAAAATGATAAAAACTATATAATTTTTAGGAGGAAAAAGATGAATATGTCAACATTATTTGCACAGTACGGTGGAGTTTTATTCGCTACTTTAGGAGCAGCAGTAGCAGTATTTTTATCAGGTGTAGGATCAGCAAAGGGAGTTGGAATGGTTGGAGAAGTTGCAGCAGGACTTATGGCTGAAGAACCTGAAAAATTTGGTAAATCATTAGTATTACAGTTATTGCCAGGTACACAAGGACTATATGGATTTGTTATAGGACTTCTTGTATTCTTTAAACTTAAAATGAACATGCCTTTTGCTGATGGATTTTATTTATTTGTTGCATGTCTTCCTATTGCAATAGCAGGATATGGATCAGCAATATTCCAGGGAAGAGTTGCTGCTTCAGGTATAAGCTTATTGGCTAAAAATGAAGAACAGTCTACAAAAGGAATAGTTTACGCAGTAATGGTTGAAACTTATGCATTATTGGCATTCGTTATATCTATGATTATGGTATTGCTAGGAGTTCAGTAAAATTTGAGTTAAGGATGTGAAATAATGTCTAGTTTGGATAACTTAACAGCAAAAATATTAAATGATGCTAAGGAAAAAGCTGCAGAAATTGTAAAAAATGCAGAAGTTCAGGCTGAAGAAAAATTTAATTCAAGTCTGAAAAAGATTGATTCCAGAAAGGAAGATATACTTGAAGCTGCAGCAAAAGAAAGAGAATTAATATCAGAGAGAATAAAAGCAAGTGCCGGACTTAAAGCAAGAAATGAAAAATTGAAGGCTAAACAGGCGGTAATTGAAAAAGTTATAGGAAAATTAAAAGACAGGCTTGTTAATTTAAATGAAGATGAATATATGGACTATTTAAGAAAGAATATAGATACAGCTTCATTTAATGAAAATAAAAAGCTGATTGTAAAAAAAGAATATATTGGTAGAGTCAAGAATGAATTTCCTGGAATAAATGTATCAGAAGGTGATTCCGTTTCTTCAGGATTTGTTATTGAAGAAAATGGAATACAGGAAAATTACACTTTTGAAGTGAAGCTTGACTTTATGAGAGATGAATTGGAAGTTGAGATTTCAAAACTTCTCTTTTCATAATATCCATATAGTAAGGGAGAAAGTACATGAATAGAATGGATTACGGACGAAGCGTCGTAACTGTCAGAGTTTTGGAAAAGAGACTTCTGACTAAAAACAGGCTTGAAAGAATGATTGAAGCCGGGTCTCCCGACGATGTACTGAAACAGCTGGGAGAAACGGAATACTCTCACAATATGGCTGATATAAAAGATAGCAGAAGTTATGAAAAAATATTGAGAAGAGAAACTGAAAGAGTGTTTTCCCTTGTGAGGGAAATGAGCAATGACAGTGAAATCGTAGATATTCTTTCAATTAAATATGATTATCATAATTTAAAAGTATTATTGAAAAGCAAGCTTTCAGGGAAGGATTTTACAGATCTGCTTATGGATGCCGGTACTGTAAAGGCTTCCAGACTGAAACAGAAATTTGAAATACAGAATTATGAAGATCTGCCTGAAGAATTTATTGAGGCAAATAATGAAGTGGAAAAGGATTTTGCTGAAAATGCCGATCCTCAGAAAATTGATCTGATAGTAGATAAATATTATTATAAACATCTATCAAAAATTGCATCAAAAATAGATGTGGAAATAATGAGAGACTATGTTTCAGGGCTTATCGACTTTCAGAATATAATTACTTTATTAAGAGTTAAAAAGCAGAACAGAGATTTAAAATTTCTTGAAAGCGTTATACATGAAGGAGGAAACATACCAAAGGATAAAATAGTAGTTTCCTTGAATGATACTCCTGAAATGATAGCCAATAAATTCAGAAAAGAAAAGATAGGAACATATCTGACAGCAGGAATAGAAGCATTTGAAAATACAGGAAGACTGTCTGAGCTTGAAAAAATTTCAGATAACTACCTGATGGCCCTAAACAGGGAATCTAAATATGTTGTATTTGGACCGGAACCTTTATTTACTTATCTTGTGGCAAAAGAAAGAGAGATAAATGCCATAAGAATGATAATGGTAGGGAAAATCAACAGTCTGGACTCTGACAGAATAAAGGAAAGGTTGCGTGATACTTATGCATAAGATAGGTGTAGTTGGAGATAAAGATTCGATTTTAGCTTTCAAGGCATTAGGAGTGGATGTCTATCCTGTTGTAAGTAAAGAAGAAGCAAGAAGAACTATAGATACCTTGGCAAGTGAAAATTATGGAATTATATTTGTAACTGAACCAGTTGCTGCCCTTGTGGAAGAAACAGTAGAAAGATATAACAGGGAGCTTTTACCTGCGATTATTCTAATACCGAATAACCAAGGAAGTTCAGGAATAGGAATTCAGAAAATAAATGATTACGTAGAAAAAGCTATAGGTTCAAATATATTTTAGAGAAAAACAGCAAAATAAAACTTCGAAAACTTTGAAGAAAGAAGGAGATGTTCATTGAAAGTAGGAAAAATTATAAAAGTATCGGGACCTCTTGTTGTAGCAGAAGGAATGGATGAAGCAAATGTTTACGACGTTGTACAGGTTTCCGATAATAAATTGATAGGGGAAATAATAGAAATGAGAGGAGACCGGGCTTCTATACAGGTTTATGAAGAAACGGTAGGAATCGGACCAGGAGAGCCAGTTTATTCTACAGGTGAACCTCTAAGTGTTGAATTAGGACCGGGACTTCTTGAAGCAATGTTTGATGGTATACAGAGACCATTAAAAGAATTTCAGGAAGTTGCAGGAGATTATTTAAATAAAGGGGTAGCAGTACCTTCATTAAACAGGGAAACAAAATGGGACTTTGAGCCTGTTGTAAATGCAGGGGAAAAGGTTGAAGCCGGAGACATAATAGGAACAGTTCAGGAAACTTCAGTTATAAGCCATAAAATCATGATTCCTTTAGGAGTTGAAGGGACACTGAAATCAATAGAAAAAGGAAGCTTTACTGTTACAGATACAGTTGCTGTAGTAGAAACTGCAAATGGTGATGTAAATATACAGCTTATGCAGAAATGGCCTGTACGTAGAGGAAGAAAATATAAACAAAAGCTGAATCCTGAAGCTCCACTAGTAACAGGACAAAGAGTAATAGACACATTCTTCCCTGTAACTAAAGGTGGAACTGCCTGCGTTCCAGGACCGTTTGGATCTGGAAAAACTGTCGTTCAGCACCAATTGGCAAAATGGGCAGATGCACAGATAATAGTATATGTAGGTTGTGGAGAGCGTGGAAACGAAATGACAGATGTTCTTATGGAATTCCCGGAAATAATAGATCCAAATACAGGACAGTCTCTGATGAAGAGAACTGTACTTATAGCAAATACTTCAAATATGCCGGTTGCAGCAAGGGAAGCAAGTATATATACAGGAATAACAATTGCAGAATACTTTAGGGATATGGTATATTCAGTAGCAATAATGGCAGATTCTACATCAAGATGGGCAGAAGCACTTCGTGAAATGTCAGGACGTCTGGAAGAAATGCCAGGGGATGAAGGATATCCGGCTTACCTTGGATCAAGAGCGGCTGACTTCTATGAAAGATCAGGAAAAGTAATATGTCTTGGAAAAGATGGAAGAGAAGGAGCATTGACAGTAATCGGAGCAGTATCACCTCCAGGAGGGGATATTTCTGAACCGGTATCACAGGCTACTCTTAGAATAGTTAAAGTATTCTGGGGACTTGATGCAAACCTTGCATACAGAAGACACTTCCCGGCTATTAACTGGCTGAATTCATATTCATTGTATCAGACAAAGGTAGACAGCTGGATGGATGTAAATGTAGGACCTGAATTCTCTCAAAATAGAAAAAGAGCAATGGCTCTGTTACAGGAAGAATCAAGCCTACAGGAAATAGTAAGACTGGTAGGAAGAGATACACTTTCAGAAAAAGATCAGCTTAAACTGGAAGTTGCAAAGTCAATAAGGGAAGATTATCTGCAACAGAACGCCTTCATGGAATCAGATACATATACTTCACTTACAAAGCAGGATAAAATGCTTCAGCTAGTTCTTAAATTCTATGATGAAGGAAATAGAGGACTTGAGTCAGGTGCATATCTGAAAGAAATTTCTGAAATGCCTGTAAGAGAAAAAATTGCAAGGGCAAAATATATGCCTGAAAGTGATTTGGATAAAATGAATGATATTTTAAATGAAATCGAAAATGAAGTAGATAACCTTATAAACAAAGGAGGTTCATTAGATGCTTAAGGAATACAGAACAGTCAGTGAAATAGTAGGTCCTTTGATGGTTGTTGAAGGTGTTGAAGGTGTAAAATATGAAGAACTTGTAGAAATAGAAATTCAGACAGGAGAACTTAGACGTGGAAGGGTTCTGGAAGTTAATGGAGATAAAGCGATGGTTCAGCTGTTTGAAAGTTCTGCAGGAATAAACTTGAAAAATTCAAAAGTAAGATTTTTAGGAAAACCTTTATCATTAGGGGTTTCTGAAGATATGATAGGAAGAATATTTGATGGATTGGGAAGACCAAAGGATAACGGACCAAAAATAATACCTGAACAAAGTTTGGATATAAACGGAGTGGCGATAAACCCTGTTGCAAGGGATTATCCTTCAGAATTTATTCAAACTGGAGTATCAGCAATTGATGGACTTAATACACTTGTTAGAGGACAGAAACTGCCCATATTCTCAGGATCAGGACTTCCTCACGCTGAACTTGCAGCTCAGATAGCAAGACAGGCGAGAGTATTAAACTCAGAATCAAAATTTGCGGTAGTGTTTGGAGCAATAGGGATAACATTTGAGGAAGCACAGTTCTTTATTGATGACTTTACAAAGACAGGTGCGATTGACAGGGCGGTATTATTTATGAACCTTGCAGATGACCCTGCAATAGAAAGAATAGCTACACCGAGAATGGCTCTTACATGTGCTGAATATTTGGCATTTGAAAAGGGAATGCACGTACTGGTTATACTTACAGACCTTACTAACTACTGTGAGGCTCTTCGTGAAGTGTCAGCAGCCAGAAAAGAAGTTCCTGGAAGACGTGGATATCCGGGATATCTGTATACTGACTTGTCTACAATTTATGAAAGAGCAGGAAGAATAAAAGGTAGGGAAGGATCTATAACTCAGATTCCTATACTTACAATGCCTGAAGATGATAAGACACACCCGATTCCTGACTTGACAGGATACATAACAGAAGGACAGATTATACTTTCAAGGGATTTATATAAACAGAATCTGATGCCTCCTATAGATGTGCTGCCTTCACTTTCGAGATTGAAGGATAAAGGTATAGGAAAAGGTAAAACAAGAGAAGACCATGCGGATACAATGAACCAGCTGTTTGCAGCCTATGCTACAGGAAAAGAAGCAAAAGAACTGGCAGTAATATTGGGAGAGTCAGCACTGTCTGATACAGACAAGGCTTTCGTAAAATTTACTACAGCTTTTGAAGACCAATATGTGGCACAGGGATTTGAAAAGAACAGAAGTATTGAGGAAACATTGAAATTAGGATGGGAATTGCTAAAAATATTGCCAAGAACAGAGTTGAAAAGAATAAGGGATGAATATCTGGAAAAATATTTACCTGCAGGAGATGAATAGTTATGGCGAAGTTGAATGTAAATCCTACCCGTATGGAGCTTTCAAGACTTAAAATAAGACTTAAGACAGCAGTAAGAGGACATAAATTACTAAAAGATAAACAGGATGAATTAATGCGTCAGTTTATTGATATGATAAAGAAAAATAAGAAATTACGTGAAAAAGTTGAAGAAATGTTACAGAATTCCTTCAAGGATTTCCTTTTATCAAGAGGAGTAATGTCTGATGAAATGCTTGAAAACGCCATTGCATATCCTAAAGAAAAAATAGGAGTGGAAGTTAAAAAGAAGAATATAATGAGCGTTAATGTGCCTCAAATGACTTTTGTCAGGGAAAATGAGGGAAATCAGGGAATGATATATCCTTATGGGTATGCACAGACATCTGCAGATCTGGATGATGCAATTGATGGACTGAACAGTGTTATGGATAATCTGCTTGAGCTGGCCGAAGTGGAAAAAGCCTGTCAGCTTATGGCAGATGAAGTCGAAAAGACAAGACGGCGTGTAAATGCATTGGAATACATGACAATACCGCAGCTTCAGGAAACAATAAGATTTATTCAGATGAAACTTGATGAAAATGAACGTGGAAGCATAACAAGGCTTATGAAGGTTAAGGATATGATGTCCAAAAAGGAAGCATAAAAAACATAGGAAAAGTCATGGGACTTTCTTAAAAATAATAGTTGTAATATATTATTGTCAAATGACATTCGTAAATATATTATAGGACTTTATTTTAAGTAGTTTCATGATTTTTTGTTTTAATGATTATTAAATAATATATACTTGAAAATTAAAAAAGATAAAATTTGAGATTTTAACTCAAAAATTTGCTTTTTAATAAAAAAAGATGTATAATAAAATAAATTGATTTTAGAAGGGAGAAAGAAGAATGTTATTACAATTTTATTTCTCAAATTACAGGTCATTTGAAGGTGAAGGAATTTTAGATATGAGGGCAAGTGGGAGCAATGAGTTATCTTCACATATAAGAAATAGTCTTAATGAAAAAGTTTTACCTGTGACAGCTATTTATGGTGCAAATGCAAGTGGAAAATCTTCTGTATTTGAAGCTTTTCAATTTATGACATGGTGTGTCTTAGAATCTTTATCTTTTTCAGATGATAATAAAAAAAATTCATATAAATTGAAAGTGGATTCTTTCAAATTTAGTGACAGTAGAGATAAACCAAGTGAATTTGAAATTAATTATATAGATAAAAAAGGTAAAAAAGAATTGTATTATAACTATGGATTTAAAATTGATAATTCAGGTATTTTAGAGGAATACTTAGCTTTTAATACAAAAACAGGAGTAAAAAGAAATGAAGACTATACTTACATTTTTAAAAGAGAAAGAAATCAGAAACTTTATT
>CAJPML010000032.1 GCA_905371725.1 Leptotrichia sp. oral taxon 215 | reverse complement strand
ATTTAGGAGCTAGTAAAAAGCATGAAAAAAAGACTGGATTTAATTCTTGTGGAGAGAGGACTGTTTGATACAAGAGAAAAGGCTAAAAGAGAAATTATGGCAGGAAATGTAATTGTAAATGAACAGGCAGTAACCAAAGCAGGAACAAATTTTAAAGATACAGATGAACTGTCAATAAGAGTAAAAGATAGACTGAAATATGTGAGCCGAGGTGGATTGAAGCTGGAAAAGGCCATAAAAATATGGAACCTTGATTTCAAAGATAAAACAATACTTGACATAGGTGCATCTACAGGAGGTTTTACAGATTGTGCATTACAGAATGGAGCCATGAAAGTTTATAGTGTAGATGTCGGAACAAATCAGCTCGACTGGAGACTGAAAAATGATGAAAGGGTAGTTTCCATAGAAGAAATGCATATAAAAGATCTGACATCTGATGATGTGGAAAATGATAAAGTTGATTTTATAGTTATTGATGTTTCATTTATTTCGCTGACAAAAGTTATTCCTTATCTTGAAAAGTTTCTTAGTGAAAATGGGCAGGTTATAATGCTTATAAAACCACAGTTTGAAGTTGGAAGGGAAAAAATTGGGAAAAATGGTATAGTTGTTGAAGAAAAGTATCATGATGAAGCAGTAAAAAAAATAATCTCATTTTCAGAGGAAAATGGTTATGAGCTGGTGGGAGTGGAAGATTCTCCCATAAAAGGAACTAAGGGAAACAAGGAATTTTTGATGCTAATCAATTTTAATAAGCAAAATAAATAGGAGGAAAAATGAAAAAAAATAAATTATTTCGTGCAATTTTTGGACTTATACTGGTAAGTGTACCCTTGTTTTGTGCTACAACTGTAATAAAATCTGCCAGAAATGAAAAAAGTGAAATTGCAGGATATATGAAGGATTCGACAGAGCTAAACAGAATTGTGGATGTTATTAATATAATTGAAACAAGATATGTAGGTAAGGAAGAAACTCCAAATAAGGATGAACTTTATAAAGGAGCTGTTGCAGGAGTAATAAGCAAATTGAATGATCCGTATTCAGAGTATCTTTCAAAAGAAGATCTGATGAATTTTTCTGAGGATATGGATGGGGAATATGTAGGAGTTGGAATGACTATAAATAAGAAAAAAGGAGAAGCACTTGAAGTTGTTTCACCGTTTATAGGAAGTCCTGCCGAAAAAGTTGGAATAAAAATTGGAGATAAAATAACGAAAGTTGATGATAAGGATATACTTCCTCTTACAGCAGCTGACACTGTAAAATTATTGAAAGGAAAAGAAGGAACAAAAGTTAATGTTGAAGTTATCAGAAGTGGGAAAAAAGAGCCATTAAAGTTTACTATGACAAGAGCAAAAATAAAACTTGAAATGGTGGAAAGCAAAATGCTTGATAACAATATAGGGTATCTAAGTCTTTTAAGATTTGGAAATCATGTTGGTGAAGAAGTGCAGAAAGCCATAGAAGACTTACAAAATAAAGGAATGAAGGGATTAATTCTTGACTTGAGACTTAATCCAGGAGGTTCATTACAAGAAGCGCAAGATATATCTTCTCTTCTTGTAAAGGAAAATCTGATAGTATCCTTAAAGTATAAAAGCGGACAGGAAAGAAAATATAACAGAACATTGAAAAATATGGGAGATTTTCCTCTAGTAGTATTGATAAATAAAGGAAGTGCTTCTGCTTCAGAAATTGTTACAGGAGCTATAAAGGACTATAAAAGAGGTACAATTATAGGTGAAAAAACATTTGGAAAAGGGATAGTTCAGCAAATAATACCTCTTAAAACAGATGATGCAATAAAATTAACAATAGCACAGTATTTCACACCTAAAGGGAACTATATACATGAAAAGGGTATTGAACCTGATATAAAAGTTGAAATGGAAGAGCTTCTTGCATTAAAAGGATATGCAAATGACTCTGCAGAGGCAAGAAAAAACAGAGAAAAGGAAGTAGAAGAAATACTTGTTAAGGATAAAGGTGCAGAAGAGGCAAAAAAAATAATTGCAGCAGGAGATGTACAGTTAAAAAGAGCAATTGAAGAAATGAATAAAAAACTGAAAACAGTAAAAAAATAGGAGATATCATGTTTTATGTAGTTGGTACACCGATAGGAAATCTGGAAGATATAACTTTCAGAGCTATAAGAATTTTAAAAGAAGTAGATTATATATTTGCTGAAGATACAAGAGTAACAAAAAGACTGCTTGATCATTATGAAATTGAAAAAAGGGTGTATCAGTATCATGAGCATAATAAATTACATCAGATACAGAATATATTAAGTTTACTGGAAGATAATAAAAATATAGCATTAGTAACAGATGCAGGAACTCCATGTATTTCAGATCCGGGATTTGAACTGGTAAATGAAATATTAAAAAGGGATATGAAAGTAGCAGGTATTCCCGGAGCTTCCTCCATTGTTACAGGTGCCAGCATTTCAGGACTTGACATGAGAAGAATGGCATATGAAGGCTTTCTTCCGAAAAAAAAAGGAAGACAGACATTATTTAACAAACTGCAGACTGAAGAAAGAACAATAGTCATTTTAGAGTCGCCTAACAGAATTTTAAAAACATTGAAGGATATAAGGGAATATCTTGGAGAAAGATATGTTGTCATAACAAGAGAACTGACTAAAATATATGAGGAAATAATAAGAGGAGATGTTTCTGAAATAATTGAAAAGCTGGAAAAAAAGCCTGTAAAAGGTGAGATAGTTTTGTTTATAAGGGCAAAGGATGATGACGGAATATATTTTAAAGATAAAAAGGGAGAAATAGAATGAATATAAACTGGTATCCCGGTCATATGAAAAAAACAAAGGAACTGATAACTGAAAATTTAAAAATAATAGATCTGGTAATAGAAATACTAGATGCCAGAATACCTTTCTCAAGTAAAAATCCTGATATTTCAAAATTAGCTAAAAATAAGCAGAAAATAACAGTTTTAAATAAGGTAGATCTTATAGATAGTAAAGATTTGAAAAAATGGCAGGATTATTTTCTTGAAAATAATATTTCAGATTATTTTGTTGCTTTGAGTGTAGAAAAAGGAACGAATTTTAATGAATTAAGAAAAATAACAGATAAAATATATACTGACAAGCTGGAAAAAATGAAAAAAAAGGGTCTTAGAAAGACAGAAGTAAGAGCAATGATTGTTGGAATTCCAAATGTTGGAAAGTCTAAGTTTATAAATAAATTTGTGAATAAAAATAAAGCAAGAGTTGGAAATACTCCAGGATTTACAAAAGGAAAACAATGGATAAAAATAGATGACAAACTGGAACTGCTGGATACTCCAGGAGTTCTATGGCCAAAATTTGAAGATGACTATGTAGCGTATAATCTTGCCATAACAGGATCTATAAAGGATAATGTCCTTCCCCTTGAGGAAGTTGCGGTAAATTTTTTTGAAAAGCTGAAAAAACTGAATAAAATTGAAGAGATTATCAAAGTATATAATTTGGAGGAAAATATAGACAAAGAAGAAATATATAATCTGGAAAACCATAAAATTTTGGAAATTCTGGAAAAAAGGTTAGGTATTTCAAAAAATGATGAACATAATTATGAAATAATTTCCAGAAGAATTTTAAAAGATTACAGAATAGGAAAAATAGGTAAATTTTTTCTGGAATTTCCTGAAACTGAGTTAAAATAAATAGAGCTGTTCAATAAGAAGACATAAGGAGCTTTCGTCTATGGCAATTTTTTATTTTAAAAGGAGAAGAAAAAATGAGAGTTGGAATATTTACAGATACTTATAGACCGCAAGTAAATGGAGTTGTCAGTTCTATAAGTACACTTGAAAGGGAACTACGTAAAAAAGGTCATAAAGTTTATATTATAACTACAACTGATCCTGATGCCCCTGAAGTTGAACCTAATGTATTGAGAATACCAAGTATGGAATTTAAACCTTTACCTCAATATAGATTGGGGCTTCTGTATTCATCAAAAATAATAAAAAAGATAAAGAAGCTTAATCTTGATATAATACACTCACAGACAGAATGGGGAGTTGGAACATTTGCAAGATTTGCAGCAATAAATCTTGGAATTCCTTTAGTCCACACATATCATACTCTTTATGAATATTATACACACTATATTACAAGAGGACATTTTACAATACCGGCAAAAAAACTTGCTGCAGCAATAAGCAGATTTTACTGTGAAAAATGTGATGCATTGATAGTGCCTACAAGAAAAGTTGAGGATATATTGTATTCCTATGATGTTGATAGAGTAATGAATATAATCCCAACAGGACTTGATTTGGAAAGATTTTACCGTAAAAATTATACAGAAAAAGAAATAAAGTTCATGAGAGAAAGATTTGGAATTGAAGAAGATGAATTTTTATGTGTATATATTGGAAGAATAGCACAGGAAAAAAGTATAGATGTACTTATTGATATGTTTTCAAAACTTAAAGATAACTCCTTTAAGTTTATGATAGTAGGAAGAGGGCCTGTAACTGAAGATTTAAAAAAACAGGCTGAAAATCTTGGAATAAGTGACAGAATTATATTTGCAGGTGAAGTTTCTCATGATAAAGTGCCTGTTTATTATCAGATGGGGGATGTATTTTTGAATGCAAGTATTTCTGAAACACAGGGACTTACATTTGTAGAAGCTATGGCAGCAGAAACACCGGTAAATGCAAGGTATGATTTAAATCTTGAAGATCTGCTTCTAAAAAATGAAGCAGGGCTTGTTTACCGTAATGAAGAAGAGTTCGTAAATAATATAATGCTTCTGAAAAAAGATAAGAAATTTAGAAATAATATAGTGAAAAATGCCTTTAATGTTTCTCAGGACTACACTGCAGAAAAATTTGGAGAAAGGGTGGAAGCAGTCTATAAAAAAACGATAGAGGAGTATGATATAAATGAAAGTTTTACTATTTTCAGAGGGGAAAAATACATTCAGCAGATCAGGCGTTGGACAGGCACTAAATCATCAGGTAGAAGCCCTTGGAGCAAATAATGTGGATTTTACACTTAATCCTGAGGAAGAGTATGATTTAGTACATATAAATACAATTGGACTCAAGTCTTGGAGAGTTTTAAAAAAAGCAAAAAGGGAAGGAAAACCTGTTATTTATCATACTCATACAACGTATGAGGATTTCAAGGGGAGTGTAAAATTCAGTAATCAGCTGGCACCATTAATAAAATTCTGGGCCAAGAAACTTTACAATAGTGCAGATTATCTTATATCACCTACTGAATACACTAAAAAACTGATATCGGAAAAATATCTGACTTCTCCTAAAGAAATAAGAGTTATTTCAAATGGGGTAAATACATTACGATTTTCTAAAAAAGAAGAATTAGAAAATAAGTTCAGGGAAGAATATAAAATTGACAGACCATTTATTATAACAGCAGGTCTGCCATTTGAAAGAAAAGGAATTAAAGATTTTGTACAAATAGTGGAAAGATGTAAGGATTATCAGTTTTTCTGGTTTGGATCATCCAGTATAAAACCAATGCTACCTAAAAAAATACAGAAAATAATTGAAAATCCACCTAAAAATCTTATTTTTCCTGGATATGTGGATAAAGACATACTTCAAGGTGCATTCAGTGGAGCAAAAGCTTTTCTTTTTATGACTTATGAAGAAAATGAAGGGATTGTAATACTTGAAGCATTATCATCACAATTGCCTGTAATTGTGAGGGACATACCTGTTTATGAAGACTGGCTGCAGGATGGAAAAAACTGTTTCAAGGCAAAAAGCAATGATGAATTTTATGAAAAATTGATGAATATTTTTGAAGATAAAGTAGATAATCTAGATGAAATAGTAAAAAATGGTTATAAGATAGCAGAAGATAAAGATTTGATAAATGTAGGAAAAAAATATAAAGATTATTATGAATATATATTAAATAGAAAGTATAAAATGTAAAAAACTGTTTTGAAGAGGCTGTTTCAAAAAGAAAATCAGAAAGTTAATATAAAATTTAGTGAAATATAATTTTCATATATTTTGTTTATATTTTCTGTTTTGAGATAGCCCTGTCTAAACAGTTTTTTTTTAACTTCTGAGTTGAAATATAGTGAAATTACTTTAAAGTAAAACCAAGAAATTTCAGTTAATTAGTTTTTGTATGGAATCATCAGTTTGATATTAAAGAAGTTCTACTATAAAACAAAAATATATTTATTGCCAATTGTACAGAAATTATTAGTCCGATGCTAAGAAATTTTTATTATGACTGCACATATTAATAAAAAAATTATGAACCTGTAAATCATCATTCAGTTCAGGATGGTAGGAAGTGACAAGTATATTATTTTCCTTTGCCGCTACTATATTTCCATTAACTTTTGAAAGAATCTCGACATTTTCTCCGACTTCTGTAATATAAGGTGCACGAATAAATGTCATTGGAACTTTTCCAACATGTTTAAATTCATTTTCGGTAAAAAAACTTCCGAGCTGGCGACCATAAGCATTTCTTTTTACTTTTATGTTCATAAGACCAAGATGTACACGGTCATCATTTTCAATTTTTTTTGCGAGAAGAATTAATCCTGCACATGTTCCAAAAGTTGGCAGTCCATCTAAAATAAGTTTCTTAAGATCATCAAATAAATCAAGGTCGTGCAGAAGCTTACCTATTGTTGTGCTTTCACCACCTGGAATGATGAGACCGTCTATTCTATTGTCTGAAACTGCATTGCTTAAATCAGATTTCTTTCGAATTTCAAATGTTTCTACTCCAATCTTTTTAAGTATTTTTTCATGTTCAATAAAAGCTCCCTGCAGAGCAAGAACCCCTATTCTCATTATTTACCTCTTTCAGCCATTAATAGCTGAATTTCATTTTCATTAATTCCAACCATAGCTTCTCCTAAATCTTCAGAAATCTCAGCCAGTATTTTAGGATCATTATAGTTAGTAACTGCTTTTACTATTGCCTGCGCTCTTTTTACAGGATCTCCTGATTTGAAAATTCCTGATCCGACAAAGACACCTTCTGCACCAAGTTGCATCATAAGAGCCGCATCAGCTGGAGTTGCAACACCTCCTGCAGCAAAGTTTACAACAGGTAATTTTCCGTTTTCACGGACAAATTTTACTAAATCAAATGGAACCTGCAATTCTTTAGCTGTAAAATAAAGCTCATCTTCTCTCATATTCTGAATTCTTCTCATTTCCTGATTCATCATTCTCATATGTCTTACAGCCTGTACAATGTCTCCAGTTCCTGGTTCACCTTTTGTTCTTATCATTGAAGCACCTTCAGAAATTCTTCTGAGGGCTTCCCCTAAATCCTTTGCACCACAGACAAAAGGAACCTTAAATTTCTTCTTGTCTACATGAAATTTATCATCAGCAGGTGAGAGAACTTCACTTTCATCTATATAGTCAATTTCTATAGCTTCTAAAATCTGTGCTTCCACAAAATGTCCTATTCTTACTTTTGCCATTACAGGAATTGAAACAACTTCCTGAATACTTTTTATCATTTTAGGATCGCTCATTCTTGAGACACCACCTACGGCTCTGATATCAGCCGGGATTCTTTCAAGTGCCATGACAGCGGCAGCACCTGCAGCTTCAGCTATTCTTGCTTGTTCAGGAGTAGAAACATCCATTATTACTCCACCTTTAAGCATTTGTGCCAGATTCTTGTTTAATTCATATCTTTCCATGATTTACCTGTCCTTTCTTTTTTATAATTTTATCTTTTTCATAATTATAGTACTACTTGTCAGTTTTTTCAAGTATAAATTTTGAATATCAAGTTATATAAATTATATTATTATTTTATATATCAATCTTTTGATATGTTCCATAAATTTTCATTTTATCTTCCTAAATTTTTAAAATGGAAAAATCAAGTAAAATATGCTATACTATTATAAAAACTATCAAATACAAGGAGGAAATTTATTATGAAAAAAGGTTTATTAGTATTATTTATGGCTTCTATGCTGGCTTTTGCAGAAAACGGGGCTTCTGCTAAAAAACATGAGAAAACTGCAAAATTAGAGAAAGATTCTTATTGTACAGTTCCAAAAAATCATGGTGAATTCAAAAAAATAAATGAAAAGGATTATAGAGTTGAAATTGATTTTGAAAAATGTGTATTTGACTCAGAAACTTATGATAATGTAAAAGTTGCTGTTCTTATTCAAAATGTTGAAAAAACTGAAAAATATCTGAAAAAATACAAGTATATGCATTTGAAGGCTGGAAAGAATTTAGTTTACAATGCATCAGATAACAGCTACTACTATAATGGTTCATGGGCTTTCAATAATGACAAGGCATATCCGACAGTATTTGATGGAAAATAAGATTAGATATGGGAAAAAAACTGTCTCAAAAGAAAGAATATAAAGACAAATAAGGCTATCTCAAAATAGTAAAACATAAATGTAATATAAAACTATATTTTTTTCATTTACTAAAATTTTACTTATATAAAACAGTCATTCATTAAGGAAAAGTCAAAAACTCGC
>CAJPML010000031.1 GCA_905371725.1 Leptotrichia sp. oral taxon 215 | reverse complement strand
GGATGCCTCCTGCAAATTATGTACAACTTGCAAAAAGGCTGGGAGTAATATGGTAATAAATATAGAATTTTAAAGGGAAAAGAGGAGATTACAAATGAAAAAAGTTCTGTTTATATTTTTAACAATATTGATGTTTTTATCATGTGCCATGAAGAGTGACAATCAGAAAAATAATGAAAATCCTGAAAATGAAATTTCTGAAAATAAAAACAGTTCTGTGCAGCAGGTACCAGAAAATAACAGTTTTCAGAAAAGTGATGTTATACAGGACACAAATAACGGTAGATTTGGAAATGAAATAGTAGGATTTATGAATTATCCAAAGGGAAACTGGAATGAAATCCAGAATAATACAAATTCTACAAGTGCTGGAATAAAAAATGATGAGAATGAAATGATTATTCTGGATAAAGTACCGTCTGAAGAAGGATTAAATGCAGGAAAAGCGGTAACACAAATGATAGCGGAGCTAGTAAATCAGGGTCAAAAAAAAGAAAACCTCAAACTTTATCAGAACAGTATAAATGGCCATCAGGCTTATCTGATATTTTCTGAAACAGTGAATAATAATAATCTTCAGGCTTCAATGATATTTATAGATGCTGAAAATGAAGTATATTATGTAGCAGTAATTGCAAAGCCAAACAACATTACGAAATTACTGGAAATAGTAACATCATCATGGAACATCAGATAAATATAAAAACTGAAAAATTAAAAGAAATGGAAGTAAAGAAATATATATAGATTTTTATGAATGATTAAAGATTATAATAATAGGGGATGATTTATTATGAAAAAAATTATTTTTACATTTTTAATATTAGGAAATATCTATGGTTTTGCAGCACAAAAAACTTTAAGAACGGTAGAAAAATGTCGTGTAACTTCAAAAGGTACAACAAAAGATGGTAAAAAATATGCAAATTGCGTCAGCCTTCAGTCAGGAAAAACATTTAATTTTACAGGACTTGTAGACCAGACTTATTATAAATTTTCCAAAGGAACAGTATTTAAAGTATATTTCTATGGAAATGGAAATAGAAACTTAACTTTGGAAACTTTTGATTATGTTCAATAATTGATTTAAAAATATTGTTATATCTGTGACTAAAAACAGGAGATGTTTAAAGAAATTGATTGAGAGAACAATTCCTGATAAGCCAAGCAGTAAAAACCAGAAATATAGGAAAGTGAAATTACAGGACATGGTAAAATAATAAAATATGACCAAAAACTTCGTAAAATTAAGAAAAATGAAGGGTCATATTTTTTTGATAATAAAAAATCAAAAAAAGACTGTTTCAAAATCTTGCATTATTTAAGTTTATGAGGTAAAATAAACATAAACATATTAAAGATATAAAACTGAGAAAAGGAGGAAGAACTAACATGAACAACTATAATTTCAAAATATCACATATAAAGAAATTACAAAATGGTATAGATTTATGCTCTTGAACATTGAAGCTGGTAAAAGAGCAGGCTGTTCTTTATGCTGAAAATGTGATAGGAAATTTATATTGTTTGTTATTTCTTTCTGTTTTTTTATGTAAATAAAATTTAAAAGTTGGAAGACTTTCAATTAAAACATATAAATTCTTATCTAATGGCTATTTAATCAAAAAGGGCTATTTTTTCTTTAAAAATAAAATTAAACCAATGTATTTTAATTTAATAATGATATTTTGAATATTTGTTCTGTTATTTTTCCGGAAATTTTTTTGTAATGCTTTAATAGTTAATATATAGCATGGATATTAAATTTGTATCTATTATTTAAATTTGATATTGATTTTAAATAATTTATGTAGTATAATTATTATATTGGAATGGGAGTGGATGAGTTCTGGTGTTCTCTCCGGTCTTCAAAACCGGCGTGAGGGGTTAAGAGCCTCTCAGGTGGGTTCGATTCCCACACATTCCCGCCAGTATGATAAGAATAAATTATAAAAAGCAGTATCACTTAGTAGAAATTTAGTTATTCCATGGGTGATATTTTTTATTATATGGATATAATAAAAAATAATACTGCATTTTTTTATGTTATTTTGGTTTTTTAATATCAAATGATATAATAAAATTATCAAATTATGTAATAAAATAATATAGTTAGAAGGAGAGAGGGATGGACGAGAAAAAATTAAGCATGATAGTTTGTGGAGGCTGAAACTCAAAAATAGGGCCGGGAGCTCTATCAGGTCTATTGGATGATTTACCTAAAAAGAAGGATGAAAACCTTATAGTAGGTTACGAGTCATCTGATGATGCGGCGGTTTATAAAATATCTGAAGATAAGGCAATTATTCAGACATTGGATTTCTTCACAACTATGATAAATGATCCGTATTTATATGGGCAGATAGCGGCAACAAATGCATTAAGTGATGTCTATGCAATGGGAGGTAAGGTAATCACAGCTTTGAACATAGTTGCATTTCCTGAGAAAATGGATATGGAAATATTGAAACAGATATTAAAAGGTGGTGCTGAAAAAGTTCACGAGGCAGGCGGAGTTCTTGCCGGAGGGCATTCAATACATGATTCTACACCGAAATACGGATTATCTGTTACAGGAGTTGTACATCCTGATAAAATACTGGTAAACAACAACTGTAAAGAGGGAGATGTACTCATAGTGACAAAACCTTTAGGTGTAAGCATTATAAATTCTGCACATATGATAAAAGAATGTTCTGAAGAAGCTTTTACTGCGTGTGTCAAGCAGATGACAACATTAAATAAATACGCGGCTGAAATTATGGAAGAATATCCTGTAAACAGCTGTACTGATATAACAGGTTTTGGATTTTTAGGACATCTGGTGGAAATGCTGGATGGAAAATATTCAGCTGAAATTTTTTCTGAAAATGTTCCTATGCTTCCTGAAGCATATCACTGTGCAAGTGAGTTTGTAATTACGGCAGGAGGACAGTTAAACAGAAATTATCTTAAGGATAAGGTTGACTTTAAGATTAATGATTTTCCAATGGAAGAAATCATGTTTGATCCGCAGACGTCAGGAGGACTGCTTATAAGCCTGCCTGAAAAATATGGGACAGAACTGCTTGAAAAATTAAACAAACTGGAAATAAAAAGTGCCATAGTGGGAAAAGTTGTAAAAAGACAGGAAAAAGATGTGATAGTCCTGTAAATTAGGTTGAAACTATGTTTATTATATATATTAAAAAATTAAAATGAAATTTGTAGCGGAGGGAATGATATAAAATGAAAAAACATGAATTTAATGCTAAAGGGATGGCGTGTCCATTACCTGTAGTTCAGACAAAAAAATTACTGGCTGAATATGATGTGGTTGAAACAACGGTAGATAATTTTGTGGCGACTGAAAACCTTACAAAACTTGCTGAACAGCTTAATTATGATATAGATGTAAAAAAAGTAAGTGATGAAGAATATATAGTGACAATATCAAATCCTGTGACAGATAAGGGAAATTCCGTAAAAGAAGTTACAGAGGAAAAAACACAGGTTATAAAGGCTCAGGATGACAGCTATATTGTAGTTGTAAATAAACAGATAATGGGACATGGAAGTGAAGAACTTGGGAAAAAACTGATGAAGGCATTTCTGTACACTCTGACAGAGCAGGAAGTACTTCCTAAAAAAATAATATTTTATAACGGAGGAGTCCTGCTTGCAGATAAAAATCAGAGCCATGTATTGGAAGAATTGAAAGTATTGCAGGAAAATGGAGTGGAAATTATGTGCTGCGGAGCATGTATAGATTACTACAAAGTTGATCTTGCAATAGGAAATTCATCAAACATGTATTTCATAGTTGAAGATATGCGTACAGCAAACAGAGTGGTAAGACCGTAGGTGACTTATGACTAAAACAATAGATGAAGGAATAGTGGTGTTTCATAATACCCACGATGCAATAAAAGCAGATAACATATGTGATACTGAAAAAATAGATGCAGGACTGGTTCCGGTTCATCCTTTAATTTCCCTTGGATGCGGTTTCATGCTGAAAATTTCATGGAATAATTTCAGTGACCTGATAGAAGTGTTGGAAAAGGAAGATGTGAGATACAAGGCATTATATTATTCAAGGAAAATAGGTATAAAAAGAGAAGTGGAACTGCTTTATGAGGATAACAGCGTTATAGAAATAAATAGATAATGAAAGAGAGAGAGTTTATGAGTAATGTAATAATAGGTACTGCAGGGCATATCGATCATGGGAAGACAACACTGATAAAAGCTCTTAGCGGTATTGAAACAGATACAATGACGGAGGAGAAGGAGAGGGGAATATCTATAAACCTTGGATTTGCATACTTTGATTTGTCGAGTGGTAAAAGATGCGGGGTTGTGGATGTTCCCGGACACGAAAAATTCATAAAGAATATGCTTGTAGGTGCTGTAGGGATTAATCTTGTACTGCTTCTGGTAGATGCAAGGGAAGGAATAATGCCTCAGACAAAGGAGCATGCAGACATACTGTCATTATTAGGTATAGAAAATTTTATAATAGTAATGACAAAGATAGACCTTGCAGATGCAGACTACATAACCCTTGTAAGAGAAGATATAGAAGATTTTATAAAGGGGACACCGCTTGAGGGAAGTCCTATTGTGGAGGTGGATTCTGTTTCACGTAAGGGGATAGATGAGCTTTTACATGTGATTGATAAAAAGACAGATGATATAGCGGAGCTTAAAAATTCAGGAAATGTACGTCTCAATATAGACAGGGCGTTTCAGGTGAAAGGATTTGGAACAGTAATAACAGGAACTTTAACTGAAGGAAAGATTTCAGTGGGAGATGAGCTGGAAGTTTATCCGCATGACATAAAAACAAAGGTAAGGAACATTCAAGTTCATAAGGAAGATGTGAAAACAGCCTATGCAGGTCAGAGGACTGCAATAAATCTTACTAATATAAAGGTTGAAGATATAGGAAGGGGATGTTCGCTTGCAACTCCTGGAACACTGACAAAGACATATATGTTGGATACTGAGGTTCAGATGATAAAGGACTCTGGAATAAACCTTGAACTTTGGGACAGGGTAAGAGTCTATACAGGTACTTCTGAAGTGATGGCGAGATTCGTTCCGCTTGGAGGAGATGTTCTTGAAGAAGGAAATAAAGGATTTGCACAGCTACGTCTTGAAGAAGAGATATCTGTAAAAAATTATGATAAATTTATTATAAGAACTTATTCGCCTATGATAACAATAGGCGGGGGAGTAATTCTGGACTGCAATCCTAAGAAGCACAACAGATTTAACGAAGAAATCTTAAGTAAGCTTAAGATACAGTCTAAAGGAAGCAGTAAGGACCTCGTAGCAAACTATATTTTACTTAATCAGCAGTATACAGTTACAGCAGATAAAATTGCAAAGTCGCTTGAAAAATCTTCTGAAGAAGTACTGAAGGATTTGACGGAACTTCTTGAAGAGAAGACTGTATACGTAACAAAGGAAGGATATATACATTCGAAAAAATATGAGGATATAAGTGAAAGAATTTCAGCTGTTATTTCAGACTACCATAAGAAATTTAAGCTGAAAAAAGGAATATCCAAGGCTGAACTTATTTCAAAGTTTAAAATGAATCAGAAGGAGTTTGCAGCCATAATTGAACTTCTTTCTGGAAATAAAATTTTAAAGGTAGAAGGAAATTTTGTTTCAATTTTTGATTTTTCCGTAAAATATGATGATAAGCAGATACAGGAAAAGAAACGTATTGAGAAGACCCTTCTGGAAAGTGAATTTACACCTCCAACTATAAAGGAACTTACAAAAGGTAATAAAATATCAAACGAGGTTCTTGATTCACTACTAGGAGATACTGTAATCAGGCTAAATGAGGATATCGTTATACATGTCCGTATGTTTGATGAGGCAAAAAATAAGGTTCTGAAACATTTTGAAGGAAATAAGAAACTGCTGCTTTCAGAATTTAGGGATATGACAGGTTCAAGCAGAAAATACGCCCTGCCAATATTGGAATATATGGACAAGGCAGGTGTAACAAAAAGAGTTGAAGATTACAGAGTGAAGGGAAATGAGGTATAGAGCATGAAACATTTACTGTCACAAATACCGGCAATTAATAAAATATTGATGACGGAAGAAGTAAAACAGCTACTGGAAGAATATCCTGAAGTTTTTGTAAAGGATATTGTGAAAAAAGAAACAGAAAATATAAAAAATGAAATATTGAATAATAATCTGAGTGAAGTTCCTTCAATGGAAGAAATTATAGAAAAAATAAATCTTTCAGTGAAGAAAAACTATAAATACTCGCTAAGAAGGGTTATAAATGCAACAGGAACAATACTTCATACCAATCTTGGAAGAAGTATCCTCAGTGAAAGCATAAAGGAAAATCTTATAGATGCTGCATTCAATTATTCCAATCTGGAATTTAATCTTGCAGAAAAGCAGAGAGGGAGCAGATATGTCCATCTTATGGATATTATTAAACGTCTTACAGGAGCAGAAGATGTTCTTGTGGTAAACAATAATGCGGCAGCTGTAATGCTGACTCTAAGTACACTGGCAAAGGATAAGGAAATTGTAGTGTCCCGTGGAGAGCTGGTAGAAATAGGAGGAGCATTCAGAATTCCTGAAATAATCAAGCTTAGTGGTGGAACTATTCAGGAAGTAGGGACAACAAACAAAACACACCTGAAGGATTATGTCAATGCTATTAATGAAAATACAGGAATACTGCTGAAAGTTCATACGAGCAACTATAAGATAGTAGGATTTACAAAGGAAGTGACTTATAAGGAACTTGCGGATCTGGCACATGAAAAAGGCCTTGTAGCTGTAAATGATCTGGGAAGCGGACAGTTTGTGGACTTTACTTCCTATGGACTTACATATGAGCCTACGGTAAAGGAAGTGCTGGACAGTGGAATAGATGTAGTCACATTTAGTGGAGATAAGCTGCTTGGAGGGCCTCAGGCAGGGATAATTGTAGGAAAGAAAAAATATATAGAAGCCATGAAGAAAAACCAGCTTACACGTGCACTGCGTGTGGATAAAATGACAATAGCGGCACTGGAGGCTACATTCAGGCTCTATCTTGATGAAGAAAAGGCACTGAAGGAAATACCTACATTGAATATGATTTCCATGTCAATGGAAGAATTGAGGGAAAAGGCTCATAAATTTGCTGAAAAGGTTAAGGAAACGGCTTTTACATCTGAAATAATGGAAGATAAAGCAGAAATCGGTGGTGGAAGCTATCCTGGAGTGTATCTGGACAGTATGTCGGTAAAACTGACGCATAATACAAAAACTGCAACAGAAATAGAAGGAATTTTACTTGAAGCTGAAATTCCGATTATTACAAGAATTAAAGAAAACAGTATCATTTTTGATATGAGGACTTTGAGGGAACAGGAATTTGATCTAGTAGTGGAAAGTCTCAAGAAAATTAAAAGTTAATATGGAAAATTATATTTATGAATTATAGTTAAATAATAAATTTGCATATATTATTTAAAAAATCAAATTAAGAATGGAGAGAACAGATGAAGAAATTTTTGGGAAAATACCCTCTTCCTATATCAGGATTGGCATTGGGTATAGCAACTTTAGGAAATTTACTGAACAATTATGGGGCAGGTTACAAGGTGGTATCAGGATGGATAGCATTTATAATGATGGTAATCCTGACAGTTAAAATCCTTTCGAATATTGAAGGATTTAAAAAGGCTATGGAAAATCCTGTTATTTCAGGAGGTTTTGCAACATTTTCAATGGCAATAATTGTTTTGTCGGCATACATTACACCTAAATCACCATTTAAGCCGGTGGCTAATATTGCGTGGTATGTAGGAATTGCAATTCATGTACTGCTTATTATATGGTTTACATTGAAATTTGCAGTAAAGAAAAATATAGCAACTGTATTTACTACATGGTTTATCGTATATGTTGGAATAGTAACAGCTACAGTAACAGCACCAGCTTATAAAATGCCTCAAATAGGTCAGGCAGCTTTTTGGTTTGGATTTGTGACTTATATGATTTTGCTGCCATTTGTTTTTTACAGAGTGGTAAAGGTTAAAAATATTCCTGAGCCTGCACAACCTACATTTGCAGTATTCGCTGCACCTGCGGCACTGTTACTTGCAGGATATATGGCTAAAACTTTCCCTGAAAAAAATCTTGCAATAGTTTATTTCTTATTATTTTTAACAATCTTATTATACGTAATGGTTTTAGTTTCATTACCTAAATTGTTAAAATTACCGTTTTATCCAAGTTATTCAGCATTTACATTCTCTACTGCAATAAGTGCTTTGGGATTAAAACTGGCAACAAAATTCCTTAAGGAATCAGGAGCAAATGTAGCAATACTGGCTAAATTAGTAAGTATAGCGGAAATAGTTGCAACTGTAATTATTATCTATGTAATTGTAAGACATATGATGTTTATGATCGCAGACAGTCAAAAAAATTAGATAAAAAAGAGCTGCATCAGGTGGGAATATCCAGAGTACTTTATTATAGAAAAGATAGAAT
>CAJPML010000030.1 GCA_905371725.1 Leptotrichia sp. oral taxon 215 | reverse complement strand
TACTTTTTCAAAAAAATTTAAAGATGCCTTTGATAAAAAATCTAAAGAACAGAAAAATAGAGCTGCTGAAAAAATTAAAAAAGAAGGAAAACTTATAGAATACGATTTAATAACATTTATAGATTCGTGCGAAGCGATTTTAGATGAAATCCAAAAAGAAAAAATATCAGCTGAAAACTTTACAAATGCAGATTTGTCTAAATTTAAGGAACTTGAAAGAAAAATGACAGATTCTCTGGATAAACTTAAAAATTCTTCTGAAAATAAAGATATGTTAAAAAAAGAAAATTATCATAGCAGTGACTTTACATCCTTTATACTCTATACACCAAGATTTAAAGAAACTGTAAAAAAATTTATTAGTAGAATTGAAAAAAAGGAGGGTGTAGATCCAAAACTTTTACAAAATAATCCTTCCCTTAAAAATGAGCCAGGAACTCCTGAAAATATCTTTTATGAGTATAATGAACTGATAAGAGAGTATAACAAGCTTTCAAATTAAATTTGATATAAAGTAATCTATTGAAAATTTTTCTAAAAAGATGCTTCAATAATATGATATAATTAAAAAAATTTTATAGAAAAGAGGACAATATATGAAATTTGAAACAAAAACAATACACGGATTAAAATATATTGATGAAGAATATAATGACTGGAATAATACTATCAGTATGGCTTCAGCATATAAAACTGAGGAATTTGGAAAAGAACAGGACTTTGAATACGGAAGAGTCTCAAATCCAACTAGAAGAAAACTTGAAAAATTAATGGCTGTTCTGGAAAACGGTAAACACGGATATGCCTTTTCTTCAGGAATGGCAGCCATTACATCTGTATTTACAAAATTTAAGGCAGGAAATCACATTATACTTGGAACTGATATTTACGGTGGAACATATAGAATCATAACCGACATATTTGCAAAATTTAATCTTAAGTATACATTTGTTGATACTACAGATCTTGATAAAGTAAAGGATGCCGTAAAACCTGAAACAGTAGCTATATTTATAGAAACACCTTCCAATCCTCTGCTTGATATAACAGATATCAGAGGCGTTGTCAAAATTGCAAAGGAACATGGACTTCTTACAATAGTGGATAATACATTTCTTACTCCATATTTACAGAAACCCCTTGAACTAGGTGCTGATATAGTGGTTCACAGTGCCACAAAATTTTTGAGCGGACACCATGATATCATTGCAGGAATTGTAATAGTTAATGATGATAAGCTTGCAGAAGAAGTATGGTTTGCCCAAAAAGCTATCGGAGCTATCCTTTCACCTTTTGACAGCTGGCTTTTAATAAGAAGTCTAAAAACTTTAAAAATAAGAGTGGACACAGCTCAAAATAACACATTTAAACTTCTGGAATTTTTCAGAAATCATCCATCAATAGAAAAAGTTTATTCCCCTATTGAAGATGATAATATAGGAAAGGAAATTCATAAAAATCAGGCTTCAGGTATTGGTGCAGTTTTTTCATTTATATTAAAGGATAAAAATAAAGTAAAAACATTCTTTGAAAATCTAAAAATAGTAACGTTAGCTCCAAGTCTTGGTGGTGCAGAAACACTTGTAACACACCCAAGTACAGTGACTCATTCTGAAATGCCTGAAGAGGAAAAAAACGCAAGAGGTATAACTAATACAATGATTAGAGTTGCAGTTGGTCTTGAAAATATAGATGACCTGATTGGAGACTTTAAAAGTGCATTGGAAAAATAAAATTTTCTTCTTTTGTATTTGATTTTTATTAGGAAAATTGTTATAATAGAGGAATCATGATTTGATTAATAAAATAAAGGGGTTTGAATTTTATGAAAAAAATAGGATTAATAACTGTATTAATGCTTCTTGTAATAGTTTTTTGCGGCAAGAAAAATGAGATAGATAAACTTTTACCATCAGGCGGAAAAAAGTCTGCCCAAAGTAAGGAAATCATACAACAGAATCTAGACAGTTACAATAAAAATACAAAGATATATAACAGATTACTGGAAATTGATAAAGAACTTCTATATTATTTTGAAGATACAGGAACAGAAGAAACATTTAAAAAACCGGTACAGGAAATGACTTTAAATATTCCTTTAAATCAAGCTTTTATTGACAGAATAAAAGAAGTTGCAAAATCTCCAAAACCGACAGAACTTGATAAAAAAGCAGGTGAAATGATACCTGTGCTGGAAGAAATGCTTCCAGTTATTACAGAAATGAACAGTTATTATGGAGGAAAACTTTATCAGAAGGATGATTACAAGAAAGCACAGGTACTACATAGCAAAATAGTAAAAATAACTGAAAAATATAACGATCTTGCCAGTATATACGAAGAAGCATTTGAAAATAATGCAAAAGATGTTAGAGAAAATAAGATGCAGGATTTTGTAAAAAACAAGGAATTTACTGATTATAATCAGTTTATATTCATTAGAAACAGTGAAGATTTTGTTAAAGAAATAAATAGACAGAATCTGGATGCAAGTAACTTTACTGATGGAAATATAAAAGAATTTAAAATACTTCAGGAAAAAGTTGAAAAATCCTTGAATGTTTTTAGAAAAACTTTAAAAAATACTAAACAATTGAAAAAAGAAGGATTTGAAAAAGAAGATTTCGACCCATTTGTAACAAAGGCTTCTGCATTTAAACGTTCTATGGATGAATTTATTAAAAAGATGGATAAAAAGGAAAAAGCTTCCCATTCTGCTACAAATAACAGTTTTTTTGCTAAGTCAGAAGAAGGAACTCCTGAAAATATACTTAAATTATATAATGAACTCATTGCAGAACGTAATAAAATTTTAAATAAAAAAATAGACAGAAAATCATAAAATAAAAAGGTTAAAAGTTATTGGAGAATAATCATAGTAAAAATTAAGAAATTAAACTATTTATATTCTAAATGACTTTTAACCTTTTTTATAGATTTTTAGAGAAATTTTGGAACTGACTTTAGTATTTTTCCATTTTTTCCTTTTGTGTTTTATTTTCCAGTTCCACTTTTTTTGAAAATTTTTTCTTTGAATCTGACATTTTATCTTTCTTTACAAAATAGCTTATATTACAAGTTAAATTCTTGCAATCTAAGTACCATTCATTCTCTTTACCTTGAGTATCTGTTTCTCTTCCAAAATAATAAAAATCTATAATATTATTATTTCTTAAAATATTTAAATTCTCTTCTTTTTCTTTTTTCTAATCTTCTTTGATTAATCTTTCATGAATATTTTTATAGTTTTCTCCTAATAATTCTGTCAATACTTCATGAAATTCAGAATTAACTACAGTAAATATGTCTTCAGATTCATCATTTAAATATAAATAATTTTGAACTTCTAAAGAAGAGTCTTCTTTTTCTAGATTAGTATTCATAATACCTTTTAATATCTTCTTTATAATTCTTTCCTTATCTTTATTACTTTTCAGAGTTATTTTTTTATAAAATAAAGGCTCTTCATGTATATTCCGTCTATATTTAATTTCGCAATCAAGATTTTTACATTCTAAATCCCAAATTTCATTTAAATTTATGTTTTCTTCGTATCGAAAATTTTTATATTCGGCTTCCTTTATATTTTCTAATAACCCGGTAATTCTAGTTTTTATTTTAACTCTTCTTTCATTTTCTAATTTTTTATAAAATTCTTCACCAATTCTATCTTCAAAATCATAATGTTTCTCATTCAAAAGTTTATCCAATAATTTATAAAATCCTGTATTCATTCTATCTGTTGAAAATACTTCCTTATTATCCAATACAAGACTATTTTCAGGATAAAAATCTGAGTGGCTTTCAGGATTTTTTTTGTTTTTCATACCTTTGAAAATTTTTTTTACCATTTTCTTCATTTCACCAGTATCTTTTAAAACAATTTTTTTTGAAAAAAGTTCTTTCTTATCATCACCAATAAAATATGAAAGTCTGCATTCTAATTTCTCGCAGTTTAGCTCCCATATCTCAACTCGACCTGTATCATCACTTGTTAATCTTTCTATATACTTAAAACTATTAAAATCTTTTTCCAGCTCTTTATTATTACAACTAAAAAATAATACTAGAAATAAAATTAGAATCACTTTTCTCAGCATAAAATCCCCCTATTTCTATTTTATTTTCATAGGTATTCCCGATACTACGAAATATACTTCATCAGCAATTTCTGCTATTTTCTGATTCATTTTTCCTGCTATTTCCCTAAAATATCTTCCAAGAGGATAACCGGGAACAACACCCATTCCCAATTCATTTGAAACAATGACAGTATTTTCAAATCTGTTTATAACATTTATGAGCTCATTTACCTGTTTTTCCACTGAAATATTACATTTTTCAAAATCTTTTTCTGAAGGCTTATCCCAGTTTATGTCCTGTTCCTCGAAAATAATATTGCTTATCATATTTGTAAGGCAGTCGACAAGCATATTATCCTTTCTTTCATCTGAAAGTACATCTTTCAGAGTTTCACTAAAATTTTTATAACTTTCCACTGTAAGCCATTTATCCTGTCTTCTTTCCTTATGAAGAGCCACTTTTGCCTTCATCTCTTCATCAAATGCAACAGAAGTTGCCAGATAAATATTTTTCTGATTCCCGTTATTCATGCCGAGCAGTAATTCTTCTGCAAACATGCTTTTCCCGCTCTTAGCTCCTCCTGTTACATAAATCAGTGCCATATTTCCCCCATTTTTAATTTTTATAATTTTATCCAATAATTTGTACTTTTTCTGTTTCTTCCTCTTACATTTATAAATTTTATGACTCTATCTCATATAAATTACTTTTATCTATAGAATATTCTACCGTCTGCCCTGTTTCATATTCTTTTTTTCCTGAAATCATAACAACGTTCAGCTTTTCTTTCCTGAACAGTTCATCAGTAACCTCAATTTCATAGGAAGTTAACGAACCCTGATATTCCTTCCCGATAATCTTCCCTTCTCCTGAAATTACATCTTTTTCCCTGCTATTATTTATTTTTTCATTATCTTCTTCATTATAGGATATATTAACATTTTCAGGACGAATTATAAAGCTTTTTTTATTTATTTCTATAATATTTGCTTTTCCTATAAACTCAGCAACAAAAACAGTTTCAGGAAAAATGTAAATCTCACGAGGAGTTCCTATCTGCTCTATATTCCCTTCATTCATGACAATTATCCTGTCAGAAATACTCATCGCCTCTTCCTGGTCATGAGTGACAAAAATCATTGTTATTCCTAACTCTTTCTGTATCTTTCTTATTTCATTTCTTACGGTTTCTCTTAGTTTTGTATCAATATTTGAAAGAGGTTCGTCAAGCAGAAGGACTTTCGGCTCAAGCACAAGGGATCTTGCAAGTGCTACCCTCTGCTGCTGTCCACCGCTCAGCTGGTCTATTCTCCTGTTTTCCAGTCCCTTCAGATTTACAAGACTTATCATTTTCTGAGTTCTTTCCTTTTTTTCCTTTTTATTCAGCTTCTTTCCAACCTTTAAAGGATATCTTAGTCCATATTCAATATTTTCATAAACAGTCAGATGAGGAAACAGTGCATAATTTTGAAAAACCGTACTTACAGGACGGATTTCAGGAGGATAGTCAGTTATTCTTTCCTCTGACAGAAATATTTCTCCTGATGTGGGGGCTATAAATCCCGCTATCATTCTCAATGTTGTAGTCTTTCCGCATCCGCTCGGTCCGAGAATGCTTATCAGTTCCCCTTTTTTTACATCTATATTAAAATTATTCACTACAGTATTATTCTGATATTTCTTATACAGATTTTTCAGCTGAAGATACATGTTTTCCCTCCTTCTTCTTTCTTAATATGAATATTGAAAATAAAATATTTACAGATAATATTACCAAAATGAGCAGACTTGCAATAACTGATGCCATCCTGTAGTCTCCGTCACGAATTTCATTAAACAGCTCAACTGTTGCAACCTTTGCCGAAGGAGTAATCAGAAATATGATTGCACCTACCGTAGTCATTGTTGTAGTGAAAGTATTTATAAATCCTACAAGAAATGCAGGTTTCAGCTGCGGAAGTATTATCCTGAAAAATACTGCTATCCTAGGTGTTCCCAAATCTCTTGCCGCATCTTCTGTCAGCGAACTTATCTGGCTAAGATTGGCACTTGCAGCCCTTGTCGTTACAGGAATCTGTCTGAAAATACAGTTGAGCACCACTATTGACCCTGTTCCTGTCAGCAATAAAGGGGGATTCTGAAATGCCAGCAGATACGCTATTCCAAAAAACGGTCCCGGAAGTATATAAGGTAATGTGGCAATAAAATCAAAACTTTTAGAAAACCTTATATTCCTTCTGTCTATATAGTACGCAAAAAGAACTCCAAGAAAACTTGCAGTAATTCCAGCTATTAATGAATATACAATACTTCTTACCATGCTCGGAATCTTCGTAAGGGAAAAGGACTGAAAAAACTCCATTGTCCAATGAAAATGTCCTCCGCTGTTGCTCGATACCGCCGAAACAAAAATCGAAATATACTGAAGAAGCATATACACAGCAAAACACAATGTAATCAGACCAAAAATAACTTTCAGATAAAATGGAAGCTTATAAGTTTTCTCTTCCGTATGACCTGATTTTTCAGAAAAATTTCCCATGACATTGGTTGCAGTCAGCTGATGCCTGTATATAAGAAAAATGAAAACTATAGGAAGGAATATAAGAAAGCTGATTGCTGCGGCTTTTTCAATTTCACCATATGAAATTACGCCTTTGTAAGCCTCTGTAGCAAGCATCTTAAAATTACCCCCTACTATAATCGGAGTTCCAAAATCTGCAATATTTTTTACAAAAATGAGAAAAAATACTGCAGTTAGTGATGATTTCAGCATTGGAAGTATTACTCTGTAAAGTATCTCTCCAGATTTTGAACCTAAATCCTTCGCAGCCTCTATGACTGATGACGGTATTGAAGACAGTCCACCCGTTAAAATAAGAGCTGCCAGCGATATTTCACTGAAGGTCTGCATAATTACAATCCCATGCCATCCATATGGATTGAAATTAAGATGAAGCAGATCGGCAGTTATTATCCCCCTCTTTCCAAATAACAGTATATATGAAAGTGAAGACAGAAAAGGTGGTGATATCATTGTAAGCATCAGAAGCAGCATCAGTATTCTTTTTATCCATTTTGATGCATAAGTTATGTAAACTGCTATTACAGTACCTATTATCACTGATAAAGCTGTGGATAAAAGGCACACCAATATGCTATTCCTTATTACAGTGAAGTTTTCCTTAAACAGGGAGTTATACAGTTCCAATGTAAATTTCCCGTCAGGAGAAATACTTCTTAGAAACAGTGCAACTATTGGCCAAAATATAAATATTATTATCGGTATAACTGCAACAATGTAAAATAATCTGTCTAATATTTCCATATAAAAGAAAGAATGCCCAAAATCTTTCTTTTGGGCTCTTTCACTAATATTTTTCTGAAATAAATTCATAATCTATTTCCCCATTTTTTCTTTCCATAATTTCAATATTTCTTCTCTTCTTGTTCCCATTCTGGCGATGTCCATTTTCATAAGTTTATCAACAGTCATTCCTCTTAATTCTTCCGGAGGAGTAACATCTTTTCTTACCATCATACGTGGAGCAACTGTTTTAAGGAATTCCTGACCTTCTTTTGATAATGCCCAGTCAACAAATGCTTTTGCGGCATCTTTGTTTTCAGCTTCCTTGAATATTGCCATTCCTGCAGGAACCCATGGAAGTCCATCAGAAGGAATTACATTTTTAACTTTAAATTCTTTTTCCATTTTATATGTATCTCCACCAAGAGGTATTATTCCTACTGCCATTTCTGCATTCTTAACTTTTGCTGTAGGTTCTGAACCACGCTGTGCATAGAAAGGAATATTTCCTTTTATTGATTCAAGATAAGCCCATCCTGCTTCTTCTCCCATTGATTGTAAAAGATTGTATACAACTGCATAGTTTGTCCCTGAAATTGCTGGGTCAGCCATAATTAATTCATCCTTATATTTAGGATTTTTTAAATCTGCCCATGATTTTGGTTCAGGCAGGTTTTTCTTTGCAAGTACGTCAGTATTTACTAAAAATCCTGCTGTTACGATGGAAACACCTGTCCAGTATTCATTTCCAATAAATCTCTGATCCATTTCCTTTTCTTCAGGTGATACATAATTTTCAAGATATCCTTTTTCCCCTGCAACGATAAAGCTGTCTGCTCCACCACCGAACCAAACATCTGCACCTATTTTACCATTCTGTGCACTCAGTTTGGATAAAACTTCTCCTGAAGATATATCTAAAAATTCCACTTTTATTCCTGTTTTCTTTGTAAATTCCTCAAAAACCTTTTCTTTTGCATCATAAGCGGCTATAACTTTTAATGTTCCTTTTCCACCATCAGCACTTTCCTTTTTTTCCTCTTTTGGTTCACTGCTCTTCTGACATGCTGTCAAAAGACCTATTACTAATAAAACTAATAACATTATTCTTTTAAATGCTTTACTCATTCTGTTCTCCTCCTTGAC
>CAJPML010000029.1 GCA_905371725.1 Leptotrichia sp. oral taxon 215 | reverse complement strand
GTTTACATCCCCACATATTCTGAAATATAATGAAAGAATACTTTATAACAGACAGATGATAGATGATGAAGAAATTGTAGAAAATTATTTTTTTCTGAAACAGATGATAGAAAACTGTAAAAGAGAAAATGAAAATCTTAAGGACATTTACCTGAATTTTTTCGAAATAACGACATTTATAGCATTAATGTTTTTTGCAAAAAAGAATCCTGATTTTCTTGTTATAGAAACCGGTCTTGGGGGTCGTCTCGATGCTACAAATATTATAAATTCTGATATTGCACTTATTACTAACATCACTTTTGACCATACGGCAATATTGGGAAATTCATTAAAGGAAATTGCTTATGAAAAATCCGGCATCATTAAAAATGGGGAGCTGTGTATTTATGCAGATAGTCTACCTGAATTGGAAGAAGAAATTAATAAAAAGACAGAAAATTCAGTTAATATTATTAAAAAATATAATGATATGGAAATAGAACTGGACAAAATCAACTACAGAACTGTAATAAAATTCCAGAATAATAAGTTCATTCTGCCCTTATTCGGAAAATTTCAGGCAAATAATTTCTTATTAGCCTATGAAACTGCAAAGTTTTATAATATTGATAACGAAACCATCCAGAATGGTGTCAATAAAGTCTACTGGCCTGCCCGTTTTGAATTTTTTTCTGTCGAACCTCCTGTTATACTGGATGCCGCACATAACGATGATTCCATAAGAAAGCTTATTGAAAACCTGACTGAAATTTATAAAAGAAATGAAGTTATAGTCATAACTTCCTTTTTGGCAACGAAAGATTTTGAAAAAGTTTTTACAAAGCTTGAAAAAATTACCGATAAGATTTTTATTACATCCTTAAAAGATACAGTTAATGGATTAAGCTCAGCTGAAATAAGGGAAAAAATGATTTCTTTGAATATTCCTGTTGATGGAATTATTTTTGAGGATAATATCCTGACTGCATATAAAAGTGCTATGAACATTATAAAAGAGAAAAATTCCGGATATAAGGCAATTGTAATTTGCGGATCTTTTTTTGAAATAGCAAAATTTAACAGAATGGTTGCTGATAAGTAAATCTTATTTTCTAATAAATAAAAAGTAGAATAATACTGTATACTTCCATAATATCAGTTATTCTACTTTTTTTCATTGTAATTATTAATTTCTAGTATATTCATCTTCTCCAATATAAAACCTTTCAAATAGTTTAGGGCATATTTTCTTCATTGATTTTGGTACTTTTTCACACCATGTAAGCTTCAGTTTTGGATAATCTTCATCATTGTAATTCAGTTTTTCCTTATAGGAGTCAAATTCCCCCAGATAGATTTCAAACAGTTCTTCGAATATTCCCATGTCATTTTTTATACCGAAGGCATCTACAGCAACAAAGAAAAAATCCTCATTTTCATACAAATCAGCTATAAAATCCTCATCAGGTTCTTCAACATACTTGATAAGGTTATCAGGATTTTTCATTACATCATTGTATACTTTTTCACCTTGTGAAATCAACCATAATCTGAAAAAATCAAAACTTTCTTCCCGTGTATCACCATTCAACAGATATGAAGCACACCAGAGTCTCTGATTGTAACTTTCCAGCATTATTTCATCTACTATTATTCCAAAGCTGAAAATTTCTTCATACGATCTGTTTGACAATTTTTCTACAAGATAGTTCATTATACCGTTATTGTCTTTTTCTTTTTTATGAGCTTCTGCAATATACTTCCAGAAATTTTCCCGTGTCATTGCTAACTCCATGACTTTTATTCCTCCTTTCACAGCTATTGAAATATTTTAAAATTATAATTTTAATCATGTCTGTTTTTATATGCACAAACACTTTGTGTTGTAAAAGCTATGAAAATTGCTGTCCATATTTTTGATTCACTGTTATAAAAAAACACTCCGCCATCAGAATAGGGAGCGTCGCTACTTCTGTATCTACCTGTACTTGCCTGATTCATATGGACATCATGAATTCCTTTTTTATTATCGTACAAACGTCCAAATACAAAAATTTCATTTATGTCATTGTTTAGAGCTTCGAGCACATGTCTTTCTATTATTCCTGTCAGAAAGGCATTTTCCCTGTCTATTCCCTTCATAATCTTCATTTTTTCACGAGGGAATAATTCCATTCTTAAATAATCCAAATTTAAATTTTTTCTTCCAGTTGTTATTCCTGGCTTCTGCAACAGTATTTCTTTAAGAATTTTTTTATTATATGTATAATTGTTGTCATAATAAACTTGTAAATTTGAAGAATAAAATTCGTCACTGTTTTCAAAAACGCTTCCTATATTTATTGATATGTCATATTCCTTTATATTATTTTCACTTTCTTTTACAGCCGCAATGATATGATAATGAGCTTTCTTATCAAAATCATACCATTTACCGACAACTTTTCCTCTAAGAAGTACATACCTTTCCATTTTTCCTCCAAAAAATTCCAGTTTTAAAACGTATAATTTCAAAAGCTGAAATTTATATTGAAACTTTCAATCTAATCCCTTTCATTATTATTATACCACATAATTTCAAGGTTGCAATAGATTACATCATATTTGGATTATTTTTTAACCTTCTTTTTTATTTTATACCCCATATCATTAAGAAACTGCTGATCTCTTCTCCATTTTTTTCTTACTTTAACCCATAATTTGAGATTTACCTTTAAATCAATAAGTGCTTCTATCTCTCTTCTGGCCTCTATTCCAATTTTTTTAAGAAGGGCTCCGTCTTTTCCTATTATAATCCCCTTCTGACTGTCCCTTTCCACATAAATATTTACATCATATTTTCTTATTTCAGGTTTTGTCTCAACATTTACAATCTCAACTGCAACACTGTGAGGAACCTCATCTTTTGTATGATGCAATATTTTTTCCCTTACAGTTTCAACTACAATTTTATTTACAGGCAAGTCTGTATAATAATCTTCCGGATAGAACCACACATCATTTGACAGGTATTTTTCAGCCACTTCAAAAATTTTATGTATTCCTATTGCAAATTCAGCTGTCAATGTTATTATATTTTCGTAATTTCCTAACTTTTCCTTTATTTCCTCTTTTTTTGCCTCTATTTCTTCATCGCTCATTTTATCGATTTTGTTTATTATAAGGACAACCGGAGTTTTAACTTCCTTTATGTGTTCGTTTACGAAGATATCTCCTGTTGATATTTCCTGCGTTCCATCAAGCAGAAACATTATAAGATCCACATCATTTAACGTTTCAAGAGCAATTTCAGTCATATGTTCCCCTAGAAGATGCTTGGGCTTGTGAATCCCCGGAGTATCTACAAATATAAACTGATTATCCTGTATATTTACAATTCCTCTTATCTGATCCCTTGTAGTTCCTGCCTTGTCAGAAACTATCGCCACCTTCTCCTTTACAAGTTTATTCATTAATGTAGATTTTCCGACATTCGGTCTTCCTACAATTGCTATAAATCCTGATTTCATTTTTAAAATTCCCTCCTATTTTCTATTTTTAATTCCCCAAATCTTTTCGTACCTTCCAGCAAATCTCTTATTATTAATATTTTCCATTTATTTGAAATCAATGTAAGAGTCACTTCAACAGGACATGCGGGCAACAGTTTATTCCTCATATTTTTTCCTCCCTATATTACAATACTATCTGCATCATCCCTATATTCGCTAATTCAATTTACAAAAAATTATATATTGACTTAATATATATTATACATACTTTTAGAATTTTGTAAACAGTAACTTATCTAATATCTTATATTATTCATTTTTATTTGTCTTTTCTTCTAATATGTAGTATAATATTTCGTTATATTTACTCAGAAAGGACGGAGATTTAATGATCGAGTTAAAAATGGACATGATTCAAACGATTAGTTTATCTGTTATTTTACTTATAATCGGTATGAAGTTAAGAGCTAAAGTTAAATTCTTTGAAAAGTATTGTATTCCGTCACCTGTTATTGGCGGATTTCTTTTTTCAATAATAGCTTTTATACTTAAGCAAACCAATATTGTAACTATAAAATTTGAAACTACATTACAGACTTTTTTCATGGTAATGTTTTTTACAAGTGTCGGATTTAATGCAAGTTTAAAAGTTTTAAAAAAGGGAGGAAAAAAAGTACTTATTTTCCTATTTCTTGCTATAGGATTATGTTTTGCTCAAAATATTGTTGCTATTTTTCTTTCAAAACTCATTGGAATTAATCCACTTCTCGGATTAATGACAGGATCTACCCCAATGACAGGAGGACATGGAACTTCAGCAGCAATTGCACCAGGCATTGAAGCACTGGGAATAAAAGGAGCAGGCACAGTTGCAATAGCTTCTGCAACTTTTGGGCTTATAGCCGGCTCAATGATGGGAGGCCCTATTGCAAATAAGCTTATTCTTAAACATAAACTGTTAGGAAATGAAACTTTGTTGCATGAAAAACATGACTACAACAGTGATATTGATGAAAATGTTCTGAAAAAACCTGAACCTGCTCTTAATGCAGAAAGATTTTCAATGGCATTTTTCTTTATTCTGATAGCAATGGGAATAGGTTCATATTTATCTATCTTTATAACGAAACTTTTACCTGCAATGAATTTTCCAATTTATATTGGACCAATGATTATTGCAGCCATCATGAGAAATATTTCAGACAATTCTGAAATATTCACTGCACCGACAAGGGAAATCAGTGTACTGGAAGATGTTTCACTGAACTTATTTCTTGCAATGGCTCTTATGTCACTAAAGTTATGGGAACTTATAGATCTTGCTATTCCAATGCTTATACTTCTAGTAGCTCAGATAGCCCTTATTTATCTTTATCTGAACTTCATCACTTTTAAAGCTATGGGAAGTGACTACGATGCCGCAGTAATAGTATCAGGACATTGTGGTTTTGGATTAGGAGCTACGCCTAACGGAATTTCAAATATGAAATCTGTATGTGAAAAATATAAATATTCTAAAATTGCATTTTTTGTTGTTCCTGTAGTAGGGGCACTGTTTATAGATTTTGCCAACGTAAGTTTAATTACATTATTTATCAGCTTTTTCAAATAAAAGAGCTATCTAAAAAAGAGAGTTAAAAATATCATGAGAATTATATTTATAAATTACTATAGATATAATTCTCATTTATTTTATCTTCTAGTTTTAGATAGCTTTTATTTCATTTAGATTTTAATTTTTTCCTTATCTTTATTATTTCTTTTGAGCAATTTCATCTGATTTCTCTGTTTTTACACTCATATTTTCAATATCAGCCACTTCTGATGGCAAAGAACTGTAAGGACCATTTAATAAATTATTTATTATGTTTTTAGGATTTTCCTTTAATGATTTATAGCTGAAGAATATACTCCCCTTAACTTCGGGATATTTTCTGTTATAATTTATCTGATTTATGAGTTCATTAGGATTAGACCATGATCCTACTTTGTAGGCAGCCTGTCCTATATAAAGATCAGTATTTGTAATTCTGGCATTTTTACTCCACCATTCTACAAGTGTATTATATTCTGCAGCTTTAAATCCTTGATTCCAATATATTTGTGGTACTACATAATCAATCCATCCCTTATCCATCCAGTGTAAAATATCTGCATAAAGATCATCATAATTCTGAACTCCTGCCTGTGTATCTGAACCTCTTCCTGGATCTGTAGAAGCATTTCTCCATACTCCAAAAGGACTTATTCCAAAAGAGATATCTTTATTCTGTTTTTTTATTTCATTATGTAGTTTTTCAACCAGTTTATTTATATTATTTCTTCTCCAGTCACCAACACTAGAAAATTTTCCTCCATATCTTTGAAATTGTATACTATCAGGATACTCCTGTCCTTTTACTTTATAAGGATAAAAATAATCATCCATGTGAACTCCATCAATATCATAATTTCTTACAACTTCAACAATGCTATCAATAACATAGTCATTTACTTCAGGTATTCCTGGATTCAGATAAAGCTGTCCTCCATATACTGCTGTCCATTCAGGTTTTTTTCTTCCTATATTTTCTTTAGCAAGACTCTCAGTTTTTGTTGATTTTCCTTTCATTGTAAGCCTATATGGATTAAACCATGCATGAAATTCTATCCCTCTTTTATGTGCTTCATCAATCATAAACTTTAACGGATCATATCCAGGATTTGTTCCTTGTGATCCAGTTAAATATTCAGACCATGGTGAATATTTTGAAGGATAAAATGCATCTCCTGTAGGTTTTACCTGAACAAAAACTGCATTCATATTCCATCTTTTTACATCTTCAAGAACTGAAATGTATTCTCTTTTCTGTGCTTCTATATCTAATCCCTTTTTTGAAGGCCAATCAATATTTATTACGCTTGCTACCCATACTCCACGAAGTTCATTTTTTGAATCTCTTCTTGCTTCCTTTGACTTATCTTTTTTCCTTCCTCCTATAATTTTTGTTATTTCATTATAGTTACTTTTTATCTCTACCGTTTTTGCATTTAAAGTTCCTATTGTAAACATTCCTATTAAAAATAATAATGTCTTTCTTAATATATTTTTCCTTATTTCCACTAATCTTCTCCTTCCTAATTTTTTCTAATCTCAAAATCCAACAAAATAGGCAAATGATCTGATAAAGTATTTTTCAATACTTTATAATCTTTTATTTTTATACTTTCTGAACATAGAATAAAATCCAGTTCCTTTTTAGGTGCCCAGCTTGGAAATGTTGGTTCTTTCCTATTATTTACATTTTGTAATTTTCCTGCTTTTAAAAACAATTCTATTTCTTCTTTTCCCCACAACAGATTAAAATCTCCCGCAACAATAAATGGTTTTTTATGATTTTCTATCATATTATTTAATTCCACTATCTGTCTCAATCTTGTCTTTCCTCCTAGAGCCAGATGAACTAAAAAAATCGTAACTTCTTCTGTTTCCATTTCAATTACAAGCTTTTTGGTTCCTCTTTCTAGGTAATGAAATCTCTGTGCTATTATTTTATTGTTTGATAATAATGCATTACCCTGTTTTCTCATAATCGGAAATTTCATATATTTTGAATTTTCTTCATACTTGTATTGTGATACATAATGTTTCCCAGTCAACTCTCCAAGCAATTTTGCCTGATTTGTTTCCCTAGTTCGGAATGAACCTAAATCCACTTCTACAAGACCTACAATATCAGCTTTTTGTTCCTTTATAAATTCTCCTATACGGTGAATGTGATCTAAAGACTGACCTAAATACCCCCTCAAATATTTTAATGGCTGATTTAAATATTTTCCTGTACCATATCGTATATTATATAAAAGAAATCTCATTTTTACTACTTCCTAACTAATCCTACTCCGTCTCCAAATGGAAGAAGGACAAAATCAAATTCTTCATTTAATTTCTGTATAAATTTATTTAACCTCTCAATTATTGTCCTATATCTCTTTGGAGCTTCGGCTTTATTTTCCGCTACTAATCCTCTGAACATTATATTATCAATAAATACAATACCATTCTCATTTAAAAGCTGCCAGCACATTGTAAAAAATTTCATGTATTGACCTTTTGCTGCATCAATAAAAATAAAATCAAATTTATTATTTTTATCTAACTTCGGTATTTCTTCCAATGCATCTCCTAAAATTAAATGATTTTTTTCAAAAATTCCAACTTTTTTAAAATTTTTGATAGCTTTTTTATGTCTTTTTTCATCAATTTCAATTGTTGTGAGTTGTCCTTCGTTTCTATTTGCAATCTGTGCCAGAAATAAACCTGAATATCCCGTTGCTGTACCTATCTCCAGAATGTTTTTTGCTCTAATTCCTTTTGCAGTAAATAGCATAAAATTTAAAACTTCCCTACTTATTATTGGAACATTGTCATTTAAACTTTCTATTTCTATACTTTTCAGTACCTCATCGTCTACATCAAATAATTTCTGTGTATATTCTGATGACTTAATAAAGTTTTCAATCATAATTTTGTACCATATTCCTTTTTATTTAATCTTTTTATTTCCTTTGTTTATAGTTAATAAATTCATAATATATGTTATTTGTAATAGTTTTAGTTCTCATATTGAGTTATATCATTTCCCCCATTTTAAATATTGGGAGCATTATTGCAAACACTATAAATCCTATTATAATTCCAATAAAAATTATAGACAATGGCTCCATAATTTTTAAAAGTAATTGAGTTTTTTCACTTACTTTTTCAGAATAAATCATAGCTAAATTTTCAAAAGATACTGTCATTTTTCCTGTTTTTTCACCTATTCTTAAAAAACCTTTATATTCTTCATCAAAAAAATTGAGATTTTCAAAAGATTTCTTTATGCCTGTTCCTTTTTCAAGCCTGAAAATTATCTTTCTTATTTCCTCATTTAAAAGTATATTTTCTGAATTCACACACATCTTTAACGAATCTGGAAAAGAAACTCCTGCATCTGTAAGTGAATACATATTCTGGGTAAAATTCAAAATAGCTATATTTTTATATATTTTTCCAAATACAAATATTTTTAAAGTAATTTTTTCAAAAAATTTCTGATTATTCCT